>CAYNGN010000073.1:0-8643 GCA_964396615.1 uncultured Thiothrix sp.
TAGAACTCCATTCAACCGCAAAAAATAAAAAAACAGATTATTTAATTTGCCATACCTCTTCAGGAAAAAAAATCAAGGTTTATGCTGATATTTTCATCGTCGCCGCAGGTGCATTAGAAACACCACGACTCTTACTAAACTCTAATTCATTAGACAATTCAGCCAAGATGATTGGTAAAAACTTACTCGACCACCCAATGGCTAACTTTATTCAAGTTGCCTTAAAAAACCCCGTAGAAGCACATGTTTTTAACCGTATCAGATACAAATCAAAACATGGGGTAAAGCTTGGCATTCGTCCAAGTAGACAAATACAAAAAGAAAAAAAACTACCGAATCATAATTTTTATTTAACTCCCTCATTTAAAAAAGGAATCACTGATGAATCTGAAAAAGTAAAAAGATCACTAATTGATATTAAAAATAAGGACTTCAATGCTAAAGATCTAATGAGAGCAGCAAGACATCCTAATATTGTCTATCAAGCTCTCTCATATCAACTTGGTTTAAATCCAAAATATAAAATGATTGACCTGTTATTTATTACTGAACAAGTTCCTAATTTTAATAGTAAAGTATCTTTATCCAATAAAAAAGACTCGTTCGGCTACCCCAAAGCAGAAGTATCATGGCAGCTTTCAGCTTATGATTACGAGTCAATGGATAATTATTTTGCCTTACTAAGGGAAATATTTCCTCGTGACAGTTTTGACTTTACACATAACAAGGAAGATCTCAACTGGAAAGAGCGTTTTACGTCAGCTTCGCATCATATTGGAACAGCCAGAATGTCCGCAACAGCGCGTGATGGCGTTGTTGATATAAACCAAAAAGTTTTTGGTAGTGAAAATATTTATATTTGTGATTCGTCTATATTCCCCACTGCAGGGAATGCGAATTGCTCCTTATCCATTGCTGCATTTTCACATCGACTTGCTGAACACATCAAAATGAAACTCAATGCATCGGAAGGATGCGTTAATACACCATTCCAAAAATTAGTAAGCTATGGTTACTAACATTGCTATTTATAGCCTATGTTGGGAATGAAGTGTAGGAAATACTGCTATTACAGCACTACCTCCTGTATTTCTCTCAATTATAGCAATAATACTCCGACCTTATGTTTTCCTAAGTGCTATGAACCAGTCGCAATTTCGTTTCTTTATGATTTTTACTCACCAATTCTAAATTTATCTCACGAATAAGACTTTGCTTATGGCGTAGCTCTTCTTTTAGTTCTTTGATTTCGCTGTGAAGCAGCTTCATGTCATCAGCAATACACTGTTTTCTGATCAAAAGATACTCTAAAGCAGGATCATGCTTCGTATGTGGCAGCCCGCGTGACTTCATATTATTCCCCTCTTTGCCCGTATAATGAATAGTTCTGACACTTTTTATTTCTTTCATAAGGTTAAAACCACCGTCTTTCAGACGGTCAGCTTTAGCTATAAAATTAAGGGGTTGTTTTTACGATAGATAAAGATAATCTATCCCAGAACAACCCAACTGGTTGATTCCCTTCGCCAATGTTGAGAGTGCTTTTTACTCTTACTACACCGACCCGTTGAGGTCTTTTAATAGTAAAAAACAGAGCCTTAGACTAGGGAGGCATCCAAGGGTGTTATGACAAAAACAACGTAGCTCTCGAAGAGCTTAGGCTAATCACCTATTACGTTCAAAGAACGCTATCCTGAATCTCACGACTCAAGCCACCTGCTTCAGCGGGTGGTAGTTGACTGCAAGTGGTTTCCAGCAAACGATACTCTAGAATCACACTATTACCAATCAAATAACGATATAAACACATTTTTTATAAATAATAAATATAGATTAGCATCTACTAATAGTTATGATCTTTTTTTAAGCAATTTATAGCATTAGCTCACAAAGGAAGCATGCTAAAACACCTAATACATAGACTAACAATGCAGTTGCATATAAAATAAACAAAAAAATAACATATACGGCCGGGTCATCTGATGTTCAAAAGATCAATAAATACAATGCCCCCCTTCAATTAAAAGTCTGCCTGAATTTTATCTATTTAGGCAGACTTTATACTAAGTACTATCAAACGTAACCTAGAAACTCAATTCTTCCCAAGTCTCATCTAGCCATACAACTGGAACGCTTTGTTGGGCAGCTACTGAAATAATGAGAATAATCGCTATTTCATTGCATAGAAATAACCACCAAAAGTTATCCCTACAACATAGAGGGTATTTTATCTAAACAATCATGCTTGCTCTTCTTCGCCTTCCCCACCAATCAGTCTATAGATAACTGCACCAAGCGTCGCACCAAAAATAGGCGCTATCCAGAACAACCAAAGCTGCATAGTAGCCCAATCACCAACAAAGAGCGCAACACCTGTACTACGGGCAGGATTAACCGAAGTATTAGTAACAGGGATACTGATTAAGTGAATTAAAGTCAAACAAAGTCCAATAGCAATCGGCGCCATGCCTGCGGGCGCACGTTTATCCGTTGCCCCCAAAATCACCACTAAAAACATCATTGTCATCACAACTTCTGTCACGGCTGCAGAAACCAGCGAATAACCGCCTGGAGAATGCTCACCAAAACCATTAGAGGCAAAACCCGCAGCAAGATCAAAACCTTCTTTACCACTTGCAATCAAATAAAGCACACCACCTGCAACAATCGCGCCAATCACTTGGGCTACAATATAGGGTAACAATTGAGTAGCAGGAAAACGCCCTCCCGCCCAAAGCCCAATAGAGACCGCTGGGTTTAAATGACAGCCCGAGATATGTCCTATGGCATATGCCATGGTTAAAACGGTCAAACCAAATGCAAGTGAAACGCCTAATAAGCCAATACCTACATCAGGAAAAGCAGCTGCTAATACAGCACTACCACATCCTCCAAGCACAAGCCAAAATGTACCAAAAAATTCTGCAATATATTTATTCATCTCACAAACTCTACTCTAAAATAATGGGGTCATTCTCAGAGCAGTTAACAGTAAGCTATTTTATTTTACTGCACTAATCTTTTATATTAATAGATATATATAGTTTAATTTATTGCAAATGCTAAAAACAAATGTAGATCAAAGGTTATCATCCGCAGAACACAATTCATGTGACAATTTTTGCAATCCATCTAAGTCAAGAATCGTAATTTCTCTTTTATTAATCTGCATAATGTTAGCTTGCTCAAGTCGAGCAAACATTCGACTTAATGTTTCAGGTGCCATACCAAGAAAATTGGCCAAATCATGACGCGGCATTGGAAGATTATAGCTAAGACATGAGTAACCGAGACGCTTAAAACTACAAGAGAGGCGTAACAAATAGGTTGCAAGACGTTCTTCTGTTTGCATTTGCCCCAATGTCAATGCGATATTATGATGGCGACTAATTTCAGCCCCCACTTGCTGTAACATAATTTTACGCATACTAGGTAGTACATCACATAGCGATTCAAAATCTTGCAGGCTCAATTCACACAATAATGTATCTTCAAGCGCAATAGCATCACAGGTATGACGACTATCAGCAAAACCATCAAAACCAATAAGATGAGAAGGCAAATGGAAACCTAACACTTGAACTTGCCCTCTTGCACTGGTAATAGATGTTTTAATGCTCCCTGATTTAATCGCATAAATAGAATCAAGTCTGTCACCCCGTTTAAAAACGGGCTGCTTTTTTTTAACCTTAAGTGTTTTCTCTGTAGCCCGTTCAAAATTCGCCATTCCATCTGCTGATAAGCCACTTGAAAAGCAGATTTTTTCTAGGTTGCAATGCTTGCAAGTCGTTTTTAACGATTCATTTTTTTTAGCAGTTATTATATTCATAACCCCAAGATTATTTAAATTAATGATAAATATCAAGCGAAGTAGACTACTTTTCTGATTTTATTTAAGAATACTCTAATATACGGTCAAAACAGTAGGTTAAATACCCCAAAAGAGTGTCAAACAATAACTTAACTTCCACTTTTTATATAAGGTTATTAATCATTACATATCATAAAAAACAGAAAGTGTTCTTTTTTACAACAGTAAAAAATATTTATACTCTAAATTATGACCACAATCAAGAATACCTCTTTTTCAGACCATATTAATATTTCATTAATAATTTTAATCACTTAGTTAAACCTACATTCATCATGCTGTCTGTATTATACGCGCACATGACGCTCAAAGGGCTTGTATGAAGGTATACAAGATTTTAATAAAAATAAAAAAAGAGTGTCATCTTTTGAGCGGGCCTTGCGCCCGTTTTTTTAACGTATACTGTCTCGTTTTCAATTTTTCTACTTACATATTCTAGCAGCTCCCCACTATAAATCCGCTTTAAACTGTTTGAATATATCTATAATGAGATAAAATGAATTAACTTTTGTGCCTTTTTTTATTGAATGTTACGCTGTTTTTAGCATAAAAAATATGCATAATATTCCCCTTTTTTTCTTAACACAATATAGCTAATTGCCATGACAACCTATAAAGGCGTTTATTTTCTCCCCAACCTACTGACAACAGGTGCATTATTTTGTGGCTTTTATGCCATTCTTGCAGCAATGAATAGCCGCTTTGAAGTCGCTGCTATTGCTGTTTTTGTTGCAATGATTCTTGATGGACTTGATGGGCGTGTTGCTCGTATGGTTAACGCACAAAGTGCGTTTGGAGCGGAATATGATAGTCTGTCAGACTTAGTTTCATTTGGTCTTGCACCTGCGCTTATTATTTACTTATGGGCGCTCATTCACATGAAAGAGGTCAGCATTGCATGGGGAAAATTGGGTTGGATGGTTGCTTTTATCTATGTTGCTTGTGCTGCGATTCGATTAGCGCGCTTCAACACACAAGATATTGATGAGAAAAAATACTTTATTGGCTTACCCAGTCCAACCGCTGCAGCGGTGATGGTTGGTATGGTATGGGTATTTAATGATCTTAATATTGATGGTAAAAGCACACAAATACTTGGCTTAGTAATTACTCTAGGTACAGCTCTATTAATGGTTAGTAATATCAAGTTTCGCAGCTTTAAAGATTTTAACATCAAAAATAAAGTTCCTCATACTGCCGTTGTTATAATGGCATTAATCTTTGCGCTCACTGCGATTGACCCCCCTAAAGTACTTTTTATTACTGCTTTATTATATACACTCTCAGGCCCTTTAGCTTGGCTACTTAAGCGAAAAAAAAGCATCAACGATAAGCACACTAGTGAATAGTAAAAAATTTAGCTTGAAGACAAGTGTTTGAATAGTGTATCGTTACAGCTCTTATCTTATTGTAATGATACCTAAAGACAGCATGTCTAACTCACGCCCTATAAATTATTCTTTCTTCTTGAAGACTTATTCTACGGGCTTCTTTTTGTCTTTTTCTTTCCTCCTGTGCTTTCTGCCCGTTTGGGCATCTTAATATTTCCTGGCGAGGCACAACGCATATTCACCTTCCCCCTTTTTTCTAGCATAACTAACTAGAACGATAGAAATTATTTGTTGTTAGCATTATTGAGTGCAAAACGAACAAGCACTCTAGCTCTTATTGCTAATGGCATAAATGGAGTAATAACCCCATGCCGAAAGATCAATTAATTATATTTGATACGACATTACGTGATGGCGAACAAAGCCCTGGCGCATCCATGAGCATTGATGAAAAAGTCTATATTGCTAAAATGCTTGAAAACCTAAAAGTAGATGTCATTGAAGCAGGCTTCCCCATTGCTAGCCCCGATGATTTCAAAGCAGTCAAAACCATCGCTGAAACCATTAAAGATAGCACCATTTGTGGTCTTGCACGCACATTGGATAAAGATATTGAAGCTGCTGGTGAAGCGCTAAAAAATGCAGTCTCTTCACGCATTCATACCTTTATTGCCACCTCGCCACTTCATATGCGGGCAAAATTAAACATGCAGCCTGATGAGGTTGTGGAAATGGCGGTTCGTGCAATAAAAAAAGCCCGTCAATACACAGATGATGTTGAATTCTCTGCCGAAGATGCTGGACGCTCTGAACCTGAGTTCCTTTGCCGTATTATTGAAGCAGCAATTAATGCAGGTGCTACGACCATCAATATCCCTGATACGGTTGGTTACACCCTGCCCCATCAGTTTGGTGCATTAATCCGCCATTTATTAGAAACCATTCCCAATGCTGACAAAGCCATTTTCTCGTCACATTGTCACAATGACCTTGGCTTAGCCGTTGGCAATTCATTAGCAGCAGTATTAAATGGCGCTCGCCAAGTGGAATGCACTATCAACGGCTTAGGTGAACGTGCAGGCAATGCAGCGCTAGAGGAAATCGTCATGGCTATACGCACTCGACAAGATGTTTTTGGCTGTGATACACGTATTGATGCCACGCATATTGTACCTGCATCACGCCTTGTCTCACGTATCACTGGTTTTCCTGTACAACCAAACAAGGCCATTGTCGGCAAAAATGCATTTGCTCATGAATCAGGTATTCACCAAGATGGCGTACTAAAGGCACGGGAAACTTATGAAATTATGTTGGCACAAGATGTCGGCTGGAGTGATAATAAAATTGTACTTGGTAAACATTCAGGTAGAAATGCCTTTAAGACGCGCTTAAAAGAACTTAATGTTGAATTTGAATCCGACAAAGAATTAAACCAAGCCTTCGCCCGCTTTAAAAACCTAGCGGATCGTAAGCATGAAATTTTTGATGAAGACTTAACGCTTCTTGTCTCACAAAACAAGAATACAAACCCTGATAATACCTATGAGCTTGTTTATTCAGAAGTATGTTCCGAAACAGGAGTAATACCTCAAGCAACAGTATCTATCAAGGTGATTGATGAAGAGCAAACAGCAAAAGCCAAGGGCGATGGGCCTGTAGATGCTATTTTTAAAGCGATTGAAACCATTGTACAATCACACGCAGAGTTGAAATTATATTCCGTAAATAACATTACTCGTGGCACAGATGCTCAGGGCGAGGTAACGGTACAATTACAACTTAATGAGCGTATCGTTTATGGTTATGGCGCGCATACCGATATTGTTATTGCTTCTGCTAAATCTTATATTGATGCATTGAATAAACTCCATACTGTTATTGAACGTCAACATCCTCAATATGACCATGATGGTGTATAGTTAAAGAAAACGAGAAAAGTGGGGAAAACAGAAAAGCTGACATGACTTATGTCAACACTTCCCCATTCTCTTCGGCTAATGGCAAACAACATCAGTGTTTCTATGAATCAGCAGCAGCGACATATCTACTTATCTGCCATGGGCATTACTATCTGGCAACAACGTGATAAAAACCATGTACTTCCTTGCCATAATAGCGTAGGAAAAACCGTAGAAAATAAGCTGCATAATATCAGCAAACTAACAACAGATATAACCAAAGAGCCTAGCTTTCAACCAATAGCACAGCCGACATCAAAAAATCACACTCCCTCTTCCAAGTCTATCCCAAAAACAGAAACACAAAGTATTCCTGTTAATTATGCAACACTTGATTGGTCAGACTTAAAGGCAACTGTGGCAACATGCCAGCAATGTGCACTAGCAAAAGCACGCAAGCAAGCAATTATTGGCCAAGGAAATCATCATGCATCACTCATGATCATTGGTGATGCACCCGCTGATGATGAAGATCGACAAGGCTTACCGTTTGCGGAGAAAACAGCACAATTGCTAACGAATATGTTGAATGCCATTGATATTCAGCGACAAGATGTTTATCTAACCAACCTTGTTAAATGCCGTCCACCGAATAACCGTCCTCCGTACAAAAAAGAATTAAAACACTGTAATGGCTTTATTGAACAACAAATAAAACTCATTCAGCCCTATCTTATTCTCGTGGTAGGACGCGTCGCAGCACAACAACTATTAAAATCCACTAGCTCACTGACTCAATTACGTAACAAAATACATACATTGGAACCCTCTAATACCCCTCTTATTACCACGTATCATCCCGCCTACTTATTACGCCAAACGGGTGCAAAAGCGAAAGCATGGAAAGATCTTCAACAAGTACAAGAGCAACTATCATCTCTCAATAGGCGTAGGAAACCATCTGCCGATGTATATACAGCATCCTAAGCTCACTCATCTTGCTCTCTTACCTATGACGCAAGCCGATATTCCACAAATCATGGCGATTGAGGTCATTGCTTATTCAGAACCTTGGACAGAAGGAATTTTTAACGATTGTTTACGGGTAGGCTATTCCTGCTGGTCATTAAAACAAACCGATACTAATAGTCTATTGGGCTATTTAATTATCACCATTGCAGCTGATGAAATGCATATCTTGAACATTTGTATTGATCCTAAAAAACAAGGAATGAAACTAGGCACTACTTTACTAAAACAGGCCATAAAATTAGGTGAAGCCATGCGTATAACATCTTGTTTTCTTGAGGTAAGACCTAACAATAAAGCAGCAGTATATTTATATTTGAATAATAATTTCAAAAAAGTTGGTGTGCGTAAAAATTACTATCCTCATGAAAAGGGTAGAGAAGATGCTATTGTGATGGAAAGACGCTTTCAACAGGGAAGGAAAGAAGTTAATTGAGTTGCGAAGCCAAAGCTCCGCAACTAGAAAAAATGTATTATTTTTTATGCCGTTTTTTGGCATCCTTCATTTTTC
>CAYNGN010000074.1:0-8325 GCA_964396615.1 uncultured Thiothrix sp.
ACTTGGGACCCCATCATTATGAGTGATGTGCTCTAACCAGCTGAGCTACATAGCCATAGTGCGGCACATTATAAAGTGGAATTTAAAACTGTCAATCATAATTGACAGTAATTATTAAATTACGGTCAATTCTTGGAATATTTTGGGTGTTTTTGGAGGATGAATTGATAACGCTGATAAAGCCCCAAAAACCCGCCCATAAAAAAGAGGGCCAAAAGCACCAGCATAACGGCAATATAAGCAAACAAATCGGGAGCTTTCATCATCATACTCATCAATGACTCTTCATAATAAAAAAACCATTGATGCCCATCAGGAAAAACCAGTGTATGCAGTTTATAAAATATTTTTTCTGCCCCAATCGCCAACACAACTAAAACAATAAGAGGAAGAACCAACACATAAGGTAATAAAGAAACGCTAAATATATTCACCTGTGATCTGCGTTGTATCACAATAGAGCCTAACCAAAGAAATAAAGCCCACCATGCTAACCCTTTCATTTTGTCATACAACTTCGCAACATCTTGTAAGTGAACAACTTCTGCATTAGTCAACAGAGGTATTCCTATCCCTTTTTTTGTGTGGTAAGTTAATGTAGCCAACCCCTCACCATGTTGATGAATACTTGCCACAATACCACCAAATAATGCCAAATGTTCCGCACGTGAACTTTGCTCAAAATCAGGTTTGATCTTATTTCTAGGTGCAAACGAGACGATGTTATCTCCAATTCCTGCGTAATCATAAAGCAATGGATAAGCAAAATTAACCTTTGCTAACACCATCCAACTAACCGCCAATGCAAGAAAAAAAGTCGTCAGCAGAAAAACCAACCTCTGAAGATGTAATCCGTATTTGTTTATAGATATGAACCTAGTCATAAAGCCTTATTTGTGAATTATTTTACATTTTTAGAATAAAGAGTCTAACAACTCACTCCTAGGAAGGCTATAATCTCCCGCCTGTTATTCATCTTAACCCATTTATCGCTATAGGTTCTGCCATGTCAATATCACCAACATCATCTATCAACAAAGTGGTTCTTGCCTACTCTGGTGGCTTAGACACTTCCATTATTGTCAAATGGTTACAACAAACTTATGATTGTGAAGTGGTTACCTTCACTGCTGATGTAGGGCAAGGTGAAGAAATAGAACCTGCACGCGCTAAAGCCGAAGCAATGGGTATTCGTGAAATTTATATCGAAGATTTACGTGAAGAATTTGTTCGCGACTTTGTCTTCCCTATGTTTCGTGCTAATGCCATTTATGAAGGAGAATACTTACTGGGTACCTCTATTGCCCGTCCGCTTATTTCCAAGCGTTTAATCGAAATTGCCAGCGAAACAGGTGCTGATGCCATTTCTCACGGTGCAACAGGTAAAGGTAACGATCAAGTACGCTTTGAATTGGGTGCTTATGCACTAAAACCAAGTATACAAATTATCGCTCCATGGCGCGAATGGGATCTTAGCTCACGCGAGTCACTCATGGCTTATGCTGAGCAACATAACATTCCTGTTGAGCAAAAACGAGGTAAAAAATCACCTTATTCAATGGATGCTAACCTACTTCATATTTCTTATGAAGGCGGCCCCTTAGAAGACCCTTGGACAGAAGCAGAAGAAGATATGTGGCTATGGTCAACATCGCCTGAACAAGCACCAGACACACCAACCTATATTGATATCGACTATAAAAAAGGCGATCCTGTTGCCATCAATGGTGAAGCCTTATCACCCGCCACTCTACTTGCAACGCTGAATAAACGTGCTGGCGACAATGGGATTGGTCGCCTTGATATCGTTGAAAACCGTTATGTGGGCATGAAATCACGTGGCTGTTACGAAACCCCAGGTGGCACCGTTATGCTTACTGCACATCGTGCTATCGAATCCATCACCATGGATCGCGAAGCCATGCATCTTAAAGATGAATTGATGCCCCGTTATGCAAAAACGATCTACAACGGCTATTGGTGGAGCCCAGAACGTGAAATGATGCAACAAATGATTGATGCCTCACAAGTACATGTTAACGGTACTGTGCGAGTAAAGCTGTACAAGGGCGCAGTCACTGTTGTAGGCCGAAAATCGGATACTGATTCTTTATTCGATGAAAACATTGCTACCTTTGAAGATGATCAAGGTGCATATGATCAAAAAGATGCAGCAGGCTTTATTAAGCTTAATGCCTTACGCCTTAGAATTGCTGCAATGAAAGGTCGCTAGGACTAACATGCAAGAAGCAGAACAACGCATTACAGAACTAGAAATAATGCTGATGCAGCAAGAAAACACACTTGAATCACTAAGTAATGTGCTGTATCAGCAACAACGCACTATCCAAATGCTTGAGCAACGTATTGAGAAACTTGATAAACGCATCAGTAGCTTGAACACCTCAGCAGTGACCGATGAAGTAAATGAAACACCACCTCCACATTATTAATGCATCTTGCTATTAGTGCCAATCCCCCTTATCAGCAACGTGCTATACAACTTGCTGACGATTATCAGTTCCCCTTATTAACGGATCATCCAACGGCTAAGCCTGACTTTTTATTGCATTATGATGAAACAGGGCTTAGCCTATCATCAGCTAAACAAAACCGTCGCGAAAAACCACTGCATATTGACTTTTTAACAGGAAAAAGCAGACATCGCCGGCTTTATGGTGGGGGAAAAGGACAGCAATTGGCAATAGCAATTGTTCTAGATAAAATAAAACAGCCACATGTGATTGATGCCACTGCAGGGTTAGCAAAAGATGCTTTCGTACTTGCAACACTTGGCTGTACGGTTACTCTTATTGAACGCACACCCCCCATTTATTTATTGCTGAACGATGCCTTAGAAAGAGTTCAGCAATCGAATGACGAACATGTCAAGCAAATCACCTCACGTATGACATTGTTACATCATAATAGCCAGCGCTACTTACAACATTTAGCTCCTATCGACTACCCTATAGTTATTTACCTTGATCCTATGTTTCCCAGCAGAGAAAAATCAGCGAAAATCAAAAAAGACATGCTCTTTTTTCAAGCACTCGTAGGAAAAGATGATGATGCAAAGCAGCTATTACATACCGCACGAAGCAAGGCACAAAAACGCATTGTCGTTAAGCGACCACTCCATGCTGATTATTTAGCAGATAAACCGAATTTTCAAATAACAGGAAAATCAACACGGTATGATATTTATTTGCCTTATAATGATTCCTCTCTCTTGGTTAATACCCCTTCCATATCCAAATGATAAGTATCAAAGTCTTTTGCTAAAAACAGATTTCCTGTGTAAAAACGCTTAGCTTCTCGACCAATTTCAGCAATAGAACCCTTCCCTATAAACTCTTCATCTTGATAACGCGAACTAAAATGCGTTAAAACCAAATTGTTAAGCTGACAAGTTGCGGCAAACTCAGCCACTATCTTTGCACAGCTATGTTGTGGTGCTTTACCCACTTTAAGTGCAACATCCTCCGTATATGTCGCCTCATGTATTAGTACATCAACGCCTTTGGCGTAATCTGCCAACAAATTAGGCGAATCATTATCACCTGCGACAATCATTCGTCGTGGTTTTCTTGCTGCTAATAGAAAATCTTGAGCCTTTATTAGCTCGCCATTGTCTAAAACGATATTTTCCTCACGCTGTATTGCTCCCCATAACGCCCCAGGCTCAATACCAGCGACCTTTAACTTTGCCACATCAAGCATGGGTTTCATATTTTTCTCAGTAAAAACATACGCAAAAGAAGGAACACGATGGGATAGTGCCACCCGTTCAACAAAAAAACCGTACGTTTCTATCCTATCACTCTGTATTGCAACATTCACAAACTCCAGTGGATAGGTTAATCGCGTTTGTGTTAACTCAATAGTACTTTCTAACCATGCTTGTAGTTCAACAGGTCCGATAATAATCAATGGCTTGGTACGATTACTCATACTAGCCGTTGCAAGCAAACCTGGTAAACCAAAGCAATGATCACCATGCATATGCGTAATACAAATCATTTTTAGATTATTTAACGAAAAGGGCACTTTAAGCAGTTGATGCTGTGTGCCTTCACCACAATCAACTAAACACCATGCTTTTGAGTTTTCCATTTTGACCACAGAAGCGGAGACATTGCGTGTTTTAGTGGGTACGCCCGAGGATGTTCCTAAGAAGGTAATATTCATTATTCTACTTTATACTATTAGTTGCTATAAACAACGCTCAACTTCATACTGTTCCATGATACTTAGCACAATATACTGCTAATACCTGAACACGTTTTAGCTGTAATTGCTGCTTGATTGCTGCACCTGAATAACCTGCTGCAATAATCACTTGTACATCAACATGACAATAAAGCTCAGCAGCTTGCTCATAAAAAAGACGCTGTGGATAAGGGGTTGCTTCATAACCTGTACGCCCTTTACTATCCGCTTCACAAGCTAACAGTAATTGGCTAAATCGCTCAGGCTTACGCAACACATCACAATGATCTAAAACATGCACTATACGTTCAGCAGAAAGATCAAACGCGCGATGAATCTCTGTGTGATAACGCGCCGTTATTGTCGCTATTTCATAGTAAGTTTTAGGCACTTTATAGCGTTCACATAATGTCTGAATAAGCGCACAACTGCGTTCTTCATGCTCTGGATGACTAGGTAAAAGTGCTGTTGACGTTGTAGCTTTTCCTAAATCATGGGTAAGCGCCGCAAAGCGGGTAGCTCCAACAGAACTGAGTTTAATCACCTGTTGTAATACCATCATAGTATGAATACCAGCATCAATCTCAGGATGGTAACTGGCTTTTTGTGGCACACCAAAGAGTTGATCAATCTCTGGAAATAATACGGCTAATGCATTGCATTCACGTAGCACAGTGAAAAAGACATCTGCCCTACTCTCAGCCAATGCTTTTTCTGTTTCTTGCCACACACGTTCAGCAACGAGCGCATCGACTTCGCCTTCGGCAACCATTTTTTGCATCAACTGCATCGTTTCAGACGCAATGGTAAAACCCAAAGCAGCATATCGTGCCGCAAAACGCGCAACACGTAACACACGCACAGGATCTTCAGCAAATGCTGCGGAAACATGACGCAAAATGCCCTTTTCTAAATCGCTCTTTCCTTGGTAATAGTCAATAATATTCCCATCAGCATCCTCTGCTAGTGCGTTAATCGTCAGGTCACGCCGTGCCAAATCATCTTTTAAAGTAACATCAGTAGCAGCATTAAAGCTAAAACCATGATACCCCTTGCTGAGCTTACGCTCCGTTCTTGCCAACGCATATTCTTCATTAGTCTCAGGATGTAAAAACACAGGAAAGTCTTTGCCAACGGGTTTAAATCCTCTTTTGATCATACTTTCAGGCGTTGTACCAACAACCACCCAATCATGGTCATGAACAACAAACCCTAAAAGTTTATCCCGAACTGCACCACCAACAAGATATGTTTGTATATTTTTTTCCTTCATAAAACACTGTTTATTATTAAAAAACACTCCATTTTCACACTAAAATTAAACGTGCTAGTATGCGGGAAAGCGCAATTGAACACAATTCACAACGATTAATAACAAAATAGTTGTGATGAAAATAAGAAAAGGCTAGAATGCGTCCTCTTTAGATCTGTAGGCACGTAGCTCAGTTGGTTAGAGCATCACCTTGACATGGTGGGGGTCGGTGGTTCGAATCCACTCGTGCCTACCAAAAAATATTAAACAACCTGCCTTATTGCAGGTTTTTTTGTGTCTGCAAGTTATTTGTATAAAAACAACAGCAATGCTAGAATCTGTCCTACATCGTATAAAACCGTACCTAATTACATGAATTACAATATCACTATCGGGCTAATAAGTGTCGTATTCATTGTATCGTGCAGTCAAAACCAACCTGTGCTTGATACAAATAAGAAACTATCCTATCAATTCGATCAACCAAAAAGACAACTATTAGCTAAAAATCAAGCGAGCCAATTAGGCAATCCTACCTTAAAAGAGATTGATAATAATAGGCAACGACACTACTACTCTGCTAATGGAAATATATGCCATAAACTTTCAACACAACACATCGCTTGCTATATCAACAATAACTGGTATGAATCAAGACGTATTATGTCTTCAAATCGTTAAGTTGCGAAAACCGCACCTCCTCGTCTAACCACTATCTTGATTTTTTGCCACGTCGTTTTAGACGTGCTTCTTTTTTAGCCTTTTTTTCGGCTCTGACGACTGAAACCGTATATTTTTCATGCTCCATCATCTCTGGTGTTTCTAGGGTCATTGCACCCAACATACCTGCACGGTATTCAGATACTAGAATTTTAGACACTTTTTCTAAATGAACCTCGCCACCTGCACGTAAACAGCCTCGTTTAGCACCAATGCTTTGTAGCAATTCATACTCTGTCTGTGGCAGATCAGCAAACTGATAACGTTCCGCTAAGCGCTGTGGGTACTTCTCTAATAGCACTTCTGCCAAATAAAAAGCAACATCCTCATAATCAATAGCTGTATCTTTAATCGCACCTGTTGCTGCAAGCCGATAACCACTGTGTGGATTTTCAATATTTGGCCACAAGACACCAGGGGTATCTAAAAGAACAACTCCGTTTTTTAAATCAATACGTTGCTGTCGCTTAGTGACCGCAGGTTCATTACCTGTTTTTGCAATACCTCGCCCTGCTAAACTGTTAATTAATGTTGACTTTCCCACATTAGGAATCCCCACAATCATCGCATTAATCGCAATATCACCCCCCCGTTTTTTGGGGATCAGCTTTTTACACAATGCCACAAGACCTTCAATCTTTTGTGGCTCATCTCGATTCACCACTAATGATTTAATCGCTAACTGCTTATCCCAATATTTTTTCCAGATATCCGTTAAAGCAACATCCGCTAAATCACTTTTATTTAAAACTTTAATACACGGCTTATCACCACGTAATTCAGCAACCATTGGATTTTCACTACTATAAGGGATACGTGCATCCAGTATTTCAATAATAATGTCAATCTGTGGCAGAATTTTCTTAAACTCTTTATTGGCCTTATACATATGACCAGGATACCACTGAATTTGCATATTTTATCCTATGAGGAATGAAGTCGTGGGGAATAGAAACAATAAGAAGGAAAACTAGACAACTAAGTTCTAGCAAGCGCTTCTTTGACAAAGGGAATCGTTACTCTACGCTTTTTAGACAAGCTTTCCTTGTCTATTTTATCGAGTATTTTCATTAAGGTGGAAAAATCACGTGGGTAACGTTTATAAATATAATCAATCACCGAGTTACTTAATTCAAAGCCACGCTGTTTTGCCCTGCTTTTTAACGCTAATGCTTTTTCTTTATCAGGTAGCTCTTTAAGCTCATAGTTTGTACCCCACAAAAGGCGCGATTGTAGATCAGGTAGTTTACAATGCACCTGACGTGGGTTAGCTTTCATTGCAAAATATAAAATCTGATTATTTTCACGCGCTTGATTAATAAGATTAAACAATGCTTCTTCCCATTGAGGTTTACCTAAGACAACATCAATCTCATCAATACAAATCAAACGATACTGTTTAATCCCCGCAAATATTCTCACTCCATATTGTTGTAGCGTCACTAAGGGGAAATAAGCCGTTAGCATTTGACGCTCAAACGCACTATAGCAACTTGCCTGTAATAAATGTGATTTTCCCGATTTTTCTGCTCCCCAAAGTAGAATCTGTTTGTGTTCAACACTTTCAACAGAAGTACGTAAATCATTTATAACAATACTATTATCAGTATTTTGATAAAAAGAGTCATAACGTGCGCCATCATGTAAGGCAATGTAACTTAGACTTTGTTGAGTAATCATGAGTGAGTGAAAAACAATAAAGGGTTCAAATATTTGAAAAAATAAAGTAAGTACAACACAACGTTATGCAATTATAACCTATAGAGTTGGCTTTCTTTGTATGAATCATGGAGGTGTCGCATAATAACAGCCAATACTGCTGCAATAGGTAACGCAAGGAGTACACCAAAAAAACCAAACAACTGCCCCCCTGCCAACACGGCAAAAATAACCGTTACGGGATGAAGTCCAATACGCTCCCCTACTAGCAAAGGCGTAAGTAATATACCCTCAATAGCTTGAGCAATAGCAAAAACCACAAAAACAAGGAGTACATTAACAAAATCATGCGTTTGAAAAAGTACAGCCGCACCCGCTATTAACACACCAACAATCAAACCAAGGTAAGGCACAAAACTAAGAAAACCTGCAAACATACCCAGCAATAAAGCAAACTCAACCCCCACCAGCCATAGACCAAA
>CAYNGN010000074.1:8352-8569 GCA_964396615.1 uncultured Thiothrix sp.
TTACCATCAATTGACCCCGTAAAAAAGCACCTAACATTTCATCAGACTCATGCGCCAATTGACTAATGAGTGGTTCATTCGCTCGTGGTAATAAGTCATGGAGATAGGTAATAAAATCATCCCAATCACGTAATAAATAAAAGGTAATAACAGGAGTAAGGGTCATTGTTGCCAGCCAACCAATAACAAACAAGCCCGATTGGGAAATAGCCTTGAT
>CAYNGN010000075.1:0-8529 GCA_964396615.1 uncultured Thiothrix sp.
AGCGGCGTGATAAAGGCGTTAAAGTGAGTAGGCATAAGCAGCTTTGGTAAGAGGGTAAATGAATCGGTAAATGAAGCGCGTTATTGTTTTTTTCATTGTTTTAAATTAGTTATTTTTATAATGTAAATAACTAAACTAATGCTATTTATTAAAGAGAGTGTTATTATTTTAGCAGTAGCTATGATTTATATCATAAGTGGGGCTTACAGGATGATAAAACAAAAATAATGAAAACCAAGCACATAGGTGGTTTATGTGTGGTGGCCTGTCGTAATGTGGTAATTTTTATGCACATAAAATCAGTAGGTTATGGGGGAATTTAGTTTTTTCATGTAAGGATGAAAATAAATTAATTTTTTTCAATGTGAAAGTAGTGAAATTAAAACTAACAATACATTTTGCATTTAACATGAAAGCTGGATAAGTAATGTGGTTACAATATTGCATTATAAAATAAGCTAAAATATATTTTAATAACAGTAAAATTTAGTCTATATTCCTATTAAATTTAGTGTTTTAAGAGAACCATTGATAACGACATTGGGTTTTTTTGCACTTTTGTTTTTATCTCTCTATTTCATTATTCTCCTTCTGATTTAACTTAAGTGCTATGTAGAATAGTAGCTAGAAGCAATAGACATCTCTCTTAGTATATTGTAAGTGATTCTATGCGCTACTCGGCAAATAAAAATTGAAATATTTGGATGTAACTTATGACCAGAAACATGAAAACGACCTTGGCCAGCCTTTTTCTCTTTGGCTCTCTTTCGGTAGGCGCGTTTGCTTCAACAATGACAACAATGACAACAATGAATGGAAAATCTGCTCAACTTTCTGACTATGTGGGCAATGGTAAATGGACGATTGTTGAAGCGTGGCACTCTAAGTGTGCTATTTGTATGAAAACGATGCCCGAAATGGTTAAGGCGCAGGGAACATTTTCTGATGCAACCTTAGTGGGAATTTCGCTGGATGAAGATATTGGCAAGACGAAACAAGTAGTCAAGCATTTTGATATTGACTTTCCAACGTTATCAGTAGATGTTGTCGATTTTGACGCTTATCTTAATAAAGTGGCAAAAAAAAGATTGGCAGGGGTACCAACGTATTTAATTTTTTCCCCTCAGGGTGATCTGAAAGCATTGCAAACAGGTAGTATTTCATTAGCTGAACTGCGTAATTATATTCGTACCATCAAAGCAAAGCATGTTGCTACTTTAAAGCAAACGCTTGCAGAGCAAATTATTGCTAATCAAGGTGAAGTTGAGTTAGTGAACTCTAAGTAAAAAATAATAAGACTAGAGGCTTATCTTTTTTTAGCGTCCCATATAGGACGCATTAAGCTCTCTGAAATTGCTTCAAATTGTTCATTGAGCAATAGTTCACTGGTTTCATCACCATAGAGTAACTTCCAGCTTTTGTCGTATTTGACGGCTTTTTCAAAGGCTGCTTTGGCTTTTTGTAACGGTTTAGCACGTGATCTTGGCGCTACCTTTTGTGTATACCATGCATAACTGGCAGGTAATAGGAGCGTATTGGGGTGTGATTGACCTTGTAGATAGTATTGAATCAAATGTGTTAAATGCTGCTCAGCCTCTTGCTGATGGGATGGTACAAAATCCCACTCAATATCTTTGGTAATTAAACATGTTTCTTTATCCTTCCGTTCAGGCCCATGTGTATGCTGAAACTGTTGATGTAATAAATGATGCAACCATGCTTGCATGACATCTGATGCTTTAGTATCAGCATAACGATAAAACAAACTTGCTTGTTCATAGCAGTTGTTTAGTTTTCCTACCATACGATAGTCACCCACTTGCATATCAACGGCATGTGCTGCTAAGCGTTGCCCAACGCCCTTGTCTTCAATCTTTGCAACAAAGGCATCAATGTCTGCCTGATGACGGGAAAATTCCAACATGCCTGGCTGACAACTGAGCCAACGTCCTTGTGAGAGTAGGCGTTGCAGAAAAGCGTTATCATCGGTCTCGCCCTCTAAACGACGTGCAATCCATTCCTGATGAATGGCATATTGATTTAAGCCCTCGATGGCAAATGGCTCATGATCTTCGGTGCGTCGCTCAATGCTTTGCGGTTGAAGCTGTAATTGCTTGTGCAAAAAATGCCGCTGTGGATCGTGAAAAAAATCAAATATATCATGTAGATCAATGATTTCAAGTGGTTCAACATCAAGGTTTTCTTGCCACCATAATGGCGCTATTTGTGAGCGTGGTTTTTTTGCCGCTTGTTGTACATGTTTGGCAATATCACAGGCTTTGCTGGCATAGCTAAAGAGTGTTGTATCGTCATTAGTATTGTTAGTGGCAAAATAACGTTGATTAAAGGCTTGTAAAGGATGTCGAGTGAGTAACTTGTCGGCTGAAATGCCGTAGTGGTTGTGTAACACTTCTTGTAGTTCAGCAAGGACAATCGAGGGAGGAATAGCGGTATTATCTTTTAGTGATTGTCCAATATAGGTAATAATTAGTCGTTCTTGTGCTGAAATCAATATTTCTAAAAACTGATAACGTTCATCGCCTCGACGAGAACGATCGCCTTTACGAAAATCATTATCCAATAAATCAAATGCTGAATTTTTATCAAGCTTAGGGAAAACACCTTCATTCATGCCAAGTAATACAATGACTTTGAAGGGAATGGCACGCATCGGTAGCATGGAACAAAACGTCATTTGCCCACGTAAAAAACCCGTTGAATGGCGCTGCTCATTCGCCATACTATCAAGATAGCTGACAATCACCCCAAGACTGAGTGTGTCTTGATGAAAATCCGTAAAAGATTCTAGTTTGGCAAATAGGTCATGCAATGCTTCACGTTGAGCGGAAAAATCCTCATCAATAAATAGCAAGTCATCAGCAATATGACGTAAGCGTTGTCCCCACGTTTCTAAGTTACACGGTTTATTAAGTCGTCCTATGACGCTAGTGAGCAAATGATAGAAATCATAAAAACCGCCTAATGCTTGTGCCTGAGAGCCTTCAATATCGGTATAAGGCAAAATGCGGTCACTAAAATCATCATTAGCAGTAGCAACGCCCATTAATAAACGCTCTAAACCTGCTTGCCATGTATTTTCTTTAAAGTCGATCACACCCAGTTGTTTACGATGTTCGGCGGAGTCTCCCCAACGAATATGTGTGCTAGTGATCCAGTGACGAATTAAGGGTAAGTCGCTTTCTTGTAAGTCAAACTGGCGATAAATCAGGGGTTCTTCAAGTAAATCTAAGACACTTTCCCATGCTAAACGGCTTTGGCTAATACTCAAAAAACGTAAGAATACATCTAATACTGCATTGTTGGCACGGCCACTTTTATCGGCAATGGCATAAGTTTTTGGGTCGAAAACTGCTGAAATATACGGTGTGTATTCTTGAATATCAGGTGCCATAATCACCACATCACGCAAGCTTAAATGAGGGTCTTCAGTGAAGGCATGGAGTAATTGATCTTTGATGACCTCAATTTCACGAATGCGCGAATGACAACGGTGGAAATGGATACTGTCATCATAGGCTAGGCTACGTTGTTCGATGGTGTTATTTAAAATGTCATTTTTAACATACTGGAGAATGTTGCTGGGTTCATGCTCTTCAAAGCTATCAATATCAACGGTAAATTCGGTTAAATCAAGTAATAAGCTCTGAAAGTCCCGTCCTTGTTGTCCTAGTGAGGCTAATAAGGGATTAGCAATGCTAAGAGAGCCACCGTCTTGTTTATTTCTAACCTGTTGTCGCTTGGTTTCAATATCTGCCCAATAGGCTGCACAGGGGTTGAGTAAGTAAAAATGTACATCAATCACCGCGGATAAATGCTGGAGAAAGCTTAAATAAAACGGTGACATGGTATTAATACCAAACACTGAAACCCGTTGGGGCAGTTTTGCTGTAATGTCTTCTGCTGATAGGTTTTGTAAGTTATCCATCGCTTGCAGCCAAAGTTGTGCATGACTATCGCCAACCGCATCTTCGGTGAGTTTTAGCCAAAAGGCTTGCTGCCATTGTTCGGTTTTTTGTTCGGTATTTAACTGTCCAGTTTGCCAGTTTTCTATCCAGTCAGGGCGCATAAATTGGTATTGATCATATAAATAGGCTAATTGCTGAGCGAGTTGAAAGCGTTTCATTTCAACAGAATAGCCTTGTAGGTATTTTTGGAGTGAGGCATAAACAGGCTTATCTAAATCACGCAATAAATGTTCAACCCGCCATAATAAAGCATCACGACCGAATTCCTGATTGTGTAAGTCAATGCCTAAGGCTTCTGCCATGGTATTAAAGAAGTTACCCGGAAACAGATATTCAAAATTACCCCACACGCCAAACCGTTGTGCGAGCTGTTGTGACAACCAACGTTCCATACCTTGGCTTTGAATGAGAAACACTTCTTTGGCAAACGGAGCATCTAGCGGTGTCGCTAAGATCTGACTGATATGTCCTAGTAAGTTATCTATTTTATTAGAGGTGTGTAATACAAACATGGGCAGTCTCAGAGGCAGTGGGTCGTTGTGTTAGGAGTTTGTTGCGCATGAGGAGATTTAATAATGAGAGGAGTGACTATTTTTGTTGATACTCATTAGTGGTATGCCGCTCTTTTTCTGGCGCTGAAATACGTTATTATTATCACAGAAAGTGTCTTGAACCGCTATGGCTCTGTCGTGGTCTTTGTTGTATAAATTAATCGAGTGGGAATTGTCATGTTATTCAGAAAAAAGGTGACGCTTATACGGTTGTTGTACGGTATCAGTATTAGTTGTGCAGCCTATCTGAAAAAACAGAAAAAACAGAAAAAACAGAATAAATGGAATAAATCACCTCTTGTCATAAAACGGTCATATTACTGTTTTATGCTGTCTCCATGCTTTGAAATGACGGAGACAAAAAATAATGAAAAAATTACCACTACTCATCACGATGGCTTTAGTGACAGGGATTTCAACGAATAGTGTTGCAGCGGGACGTGCACATATCGAAATTGTTGGCTCTTCAACCGTTTATCCCTTTTCAACTGTCGTTGCTGAAACCTTCGGTAAAAAAACAACATTCAAAACGCCCAAAGTTGAATCAACAGGTTCAGGCGGTGGTTTTAAATTATTTTGCTCAGGTGGTGGTATTAATACCCCAGACATTATCAATTCGTCACGTCGTATTAAAAAAAGTGAAGTTGATAAATGTGCTGCAAATGGCGTTAAAGCAATCACTGAAGTGCATATTGGTTTTGATGGAGTTACTATTGCAAATGCTAAAAAAGCCCCTGAGTTTAAGCTGACGCGTCGTGATATTTTCCTTGCCTTAGCCAAAGATGTGCCAAGTAAAAAAAACGGTGAATTAATCGCTAACCCTTATAAAACATGGAAAGAGGTTAATCCTGCCTTACCTGCAACTAAGATTGAAGTATTAGGTCCTCCACCCACATCAGGTACGCGTGATGCCTTTGCTGAGCTTGCTTTAGAAGGCGGTTGTAAAACCTTTGATTGGATTAAGAAAATCAAAGCAGACTCAAAAAAAGCCAAAAAAGCGGGCGATAAAGTAAAAGAAAAAATCTTAAAAAGAAAATATAAAACGATTTGTCACACCATTCGTGAAGATGGTGCATATATTGAAGCAGGAGAAAATGACAATCTTATTGTACAAAAACTAGAGAAAAACCCTGCGGCACTGGGTGTATTTGGGTTTAGTTTCCTTGATCAAAATTCGGATAAAGTAAAAGGTGCTGGGATTGATGGTGTTGCCATTTCACTTGAAAGCATTGCTGATGGAACATACCCTGTTTCGCGTCCGCTTTATTTTTATGTGAAAAATGATCATGTGGGTAAAGTCCCTGGTATTAAAGAATTTATCGCTGAATTCACCCATGATGATACATGGGGTGATGAGGGATATTTAACTGAAAAAGGGTTGATCCCATTAGATACGGAAAAGCGTAAAGCGATGGCTGAATCGGCACAAGGATTAACACGACTTAAACTCGACACTGAATAAATATAATTACATCGTATTGTAATACGTAATTATCTTGCACCTTTATAGACAATAATAGGGGCTGTTAAATGCCGTTTCAAACTCTGTTAATTACCTTAGTAGCCTTGCTCATTTTCAGCTATTTTATCGGTCATAAGCGTTCAATTGCTGTGTCAACGCTTCATAAAGGGCGGCGAAATCTGCATTCACGCCCACATTATTACGGCTATATGGTAGCGATTTGGGCAGGACTTCCTGCCTTGTTGATACTGTTTCTTTGGTCTGCTTTTAGTGCCTCGATGGTGACTTCGCTAACGATTTCAGGGCTGCCAGAAAGTATGCAGTCAAAGACGGCCGATGAGTTGGGTCTCATTATTAATGAGGTCAGAAATAGTATTGAGGCTGGACAAATTAGCAATGAAGCGGATCCTATTAAGCGAAATGCGGCGATTCATTACCAACGCTTGCAAAATATTAGTGCTTTAGCAAAAACAGTGGTGGTGTTGGTCGCAGCTTTACTGGGGCTGTTGTTAAGTTGGCGAATGATCAAACCTGAAATACGTGCCAGAAACCGCGTGGAAGCGGTGGTGCGTTGGGCAATGATTGGCTGTGCGTCCATTGCGGTACTGACAACCGTCGGTATTGTATTTTCAGTGCTGTTTGAATCCTTACACTTCTTTCAATCTGTTCCTGCGAGCGAATTCTTGTTTGGCACGAAGTGGAGTCCGCAAACGGCAATTCGTACTGATCAAGTGGGGGGGTCAGGGTCTTTTGGTGCGGTTCCATTATTTTTAGGTACCTTATTAATATCACTCATTGCCTTATTGATTGCCGTTCCTTTAGGTTTAATGTCAGCCATCTACTTATCAGAATATGCCAGCAAACGTTTTCGTGCCTTTGCTAAACCGACGCTTGAAATTTTGGCGGGTATCCCTACCGTTGTGTATGGTTTTTTTGCTGCCTTGACGGTTGCTCCTTTTCTACGTGACCTAGGCGAAAGTATCGGATTAAGTGTTGCTTCGGAGAGCGCATTAGCCGCAGGGTTAGTGATGGGCATTATGATTATTCCCTTTGTTTCTTCCTTATCGGACGATGTTATTTCAGCTGTCCCTCAAGCCATGCGTGATGGTGCCTATGGCATGGGGGCGACTAAATCAGAGGCGATTCTACAAGTAGTTATTCCTGCTGCCTTGCCAGGTATTGTTGGCGGGGTGTTACTGGCAGCATCACGGGCGATTGGTGAAACAATGATTGTGGTTATGGCCGCAGGATTATCCGCTAAATTGACCATTAACCCATTGGAAGCGGTCACCACCGTCACTGTACAAATTGTTACCTTGCTAACAGGGGATCAGGAATTTGATAGCCCGAAAACATTGGCTGCTTTTGCATTGGGTTTAGGGTTATTTGTCATTACCTTGCTACTGAATGTGCTTGCTTTACATATCATCCGTAAATATAGAGAAGAGTACGAGTAATGAGTTATGAGTGATACAACGAAAAAAATACAACAGGGGCTAAAAAAACGTTACGTCAGAGAAAAACGCTTTCGCTTTTTTGGCTTGCTATCGATTTTAATTAGTTTTTCTTTTTTGCTGGTTTTATTAGTAACTATTAGTAGTAAAGGCTTACCCGCTTTTCAGCAAACTTATATTAAGTTGGATGTGATGCTTGATGAGGATGTTTTGGGTATTAATAAAGCCTCTGAGCATCAAGCATTATTTGCTGCAAACTATGGCAAAGTGATTAAGAATAGCCTAAAAACGATGTTTCCTGATATTAAGGGACGTAAACAAAAACGCGCCTTAAAAAATCTAGTGAGTAAATCGGCCGTTTATGATTTGCGTGATAAAGTAATTGATAATCCAACCTTATTAGGCGCAACACACACTTTTTGGTTTTTGGCCAAAGATGATGTGGATATGTTTATGAAAGGCAAAATTAATCGCAACTTACCTGAAGCAGATCGTCGTGTTAAAAATTATCAACTGGTGTGGATTGATCAGTTAATAGCTGAAGAACGACTCGAAAAGCGTTTTAATACCGTGCTTTTCAGTGCAAGCGATTCTCGTGAACCTGAACAGGCAGGGTTGAAAGGAGCGATTATGGGTTCCTTACTTACCATGTTAGTAACATTTTTTCTCTCATTCCCCATTGCAGTTGCTGCTGCGGCCTATTTAGAAGAATTTGCTCCGCAGAATAACCGCTGGGTCGATATGATTGAAATTAATATTAATAACCTTGCCGCTGTTCCTTCAATTGTGTTTGGTTTGCTCGGATTTGCGGTTTATATTAGCTTCTTTGGTGTCCCCCGTTCGACGCCCCTAATTGGTGGTTTGGTACTGGCTTTCATGACCTTACCAACGATTATTATTGCGAGTCGTGCAGCGATTAAATCTGTGCCGCCTTCAATAAAGGAAGCCGCTGTGGGACTTGGTGCATCGCCGATACAAGTCCTTTTCCAACATACCTTGCCACTGGCAATGCCTGGTATTTTAACAGGGACGATTATTGGTATGGCGCAAGCCTTAGGAGAAACAGCACCTCTCTT
>CAYNGN010000076.1:0-8504 GCA_964396615.1 uncultured Thiothrix sp.
AGAAAGTTTTCCCTTTGGAAACGGTGTCATCTGAGTGCAAAAGGTATACTTCTTCATCATAAGACATGCATTCTTTCTTTGCAGACTTGAGTAACAGCACGTAATTCTCCACGTATTATCATTGTGCTGAGTTGATTAATAAAATCCATATAGGCTTTATTATTCTCACCAAAGGCTTCAGGAAGATGTAGACGTTCCATTTTCGATAGTTTGCCATCAAAGGCAGCAGCAATACACAAGAGTATACACAAGCATTCACGTTCTTCGTCGGTTACTTTATCCAGTATTTTTAACAAGGTTTTCCAGTCTGCATAGTTACTATTTTCTTCGACATTAATGACTTTTCTCAGGCGCATGATAATCATCATATTGTTCGGATGATAGTTTTCTGCTAGTACAATAATGGCAGCAAAAACTCTTAATGTGCCTTCTTGTGCTAGGGGTGAGAAGCGCTGTAAGCGCTTTGTTGTTAAAACCTCATGAATGACATAGGTTGCTAAACTGTAACCAAACAAGCGTACCTTGGCATCATTGATGACTTTGTAAGTGACATAGGCATCCCAAATAGCAGTAACAGGGATGGTGATCCAGATAAACCCCATTCTTACGCCAAATCGTGCGGCAATTTTGCGTAATACGACTTTAAGGATGAGGCTAGTAAGCATTACTTTAGCTTTATACAGCAAGCCAAGTAATAATAGTTTTCTTTTTGAGATGTAGGCATTGGGATCAATACCAAGGTGTTTGACAATCGGATCAGGGAGTTCTAAGGCAGCACGTGACATGAGGTTGGGAATGGCGTAGGCAGAAGGCAATAGTGGATCATGCTCCGCTTCTTGATAGCCTAACATATGGGTTATTTCGTGTACTGATTTAATGGCTAACCAATATAAGTAACTCAATTCTAGCATCAGCATGATAACGGTAATTATCCCAAGCCACAGATAATAGCTCATGGGAGTAAAGTCATGTTGGTAGTAGATTTCAAAAATGACAGCAGGAGTCGTCGTTAATGCGCCTGCGATAAACGAGAGTAAAACGGCATAACGAGTAATTTGTGTAGTGCGGGTTTTTATTAAGTTATCAGCAGGAGGGTAGGTGTTGGCAACCTCTTTTCTTTTGTCTAGTTTAACGGATAAGGTATTAAAGTAACTAACACCGAGCATTTCTATTTTTTTATCAATCTGGCTTTGGCTGACAGAGTTTATTGTTTTTGTTGTCTTCTTTTTGGGGGAATTGCCGTTGTTGGACATAAGTTATGTTTACAATAGATGCGATAGGGGAAATCTTAAGTGATGCTATTATAGACGAAATAAATCGCTTATTAACAAGGAAATGATACATAACAATGACTATTGATAAAGCAAGAGAAATGATTGCCCTACAGGTTGATTTAGGCAGTGGCTATAATCGCAATGCAGTGCGTTTAATTCTCGCCGAAATACAGCGTGAATATGGGCAAGACGCAGCTGATGACTTAATTCGCCAGTTTTCATTGAATACGGTTTTTGGTTTGGAGGTGGGGAAAAAAATTAATCCCTAAACGCTTATGGTTATTATTAAATAATGCTTCTTTTCTTTTGTGTTTCTTGATGATTTGTGTATCTTGAATGATTTGTTTGATATTAAAAATAATGGCATAAAGGCTTGATTCTTAGTTTTTTAGATTGAATCGTTGATAGACATAAACTTTACAGGCTATAAATTCTGGTATAAGCTCCGTTTTTTTCTTATTCATCAGAAAACTAAAATGGAGAGGTGTCCGAGTGGTTTAAGGAGCACGCTTGGAAAGCGTGTGTACGTTTATCCGTACCGAGGGTTCGAATCCCTCCTTCTCCGCCATTTACGCAGTCGTTTTGTTGATAGGTTTATAATAAATTCATAAAAAACCTAGTATCATCTGTTATTTAGTGACTTGCTTCTCCAATTTTCCAATAAAATACATTATTTGTTATGGAATTAAATCCTATTTATTCTCGAATTCATGACCTTCAGCAGCGTGTCGATGTGCTGAGGGGGTATCTTTGACTATGCTGATAAACAGGAGCAATTAGAAGAGGTTAATCGTGAGCTTGAAGACCCTACTCTTTGGAATAACCCTGAAAATGCACAGCGCTTGGGCAAACAAAAAGTCTCGTTAGAAAATATAGTACTGACTATTAGCGCCCTTGATATTGGGCTTGCTGATGCAAAAGATTTATTGTTGATGGCAGAAGAGGAGGCTGATCAGGAAACGGTTGATATGGTTGAAGGGGAGCTTAATGAGTATAGTGAAAAGGTAGAGAAGTTAGAGTACCAGCGAATGTTCTCAGGTGAGATGGATGAGAATAATGCGTTTGTTGATATTCAGTCAGGTTCAGGTGGCACGGAAGCACAAGATTGGGCGAATATGTTATTACGCATGTATTTGCGTTGGGGAGAACAAAAAGGTTTTAAAACAGAATTAATTGAAGCGTCACCAGGTGATGTAGCAGGGATAAAGAGTGCCTCCATTCGCTTTCAGGGGGAAAATGCTTATGGGTGGTTGCGTACTGAAACGGGAGTGCATCGCCTTGTACGTAAATCGCCTTTTGATTCTAGTAATCGTCGTCATACCTCTTTTGCGGCTGTTTTTGCTTCACCAGAAGTGGATGATGATATAGAAATTGAGATTAACCCTGCTGATCTGCGCATTGATGTGTATCGTGCTTCAGGTGCAGGTGGGCAGCATGTGAATAAGACCGAATCAGCCGTGCGTATTACGCATTTGCCGACAAATATTGTGGTGCAGTGTCAAAATGGTCGTTCACAACATATGAATAAAGATACTGCAATGAAACAGCTAAAATCGAAGCTGTACGAACATGAAATGCAAAAAAAGAATCCCCAACAACAAGCGCTTGAAGAGAGTAAGTCAGATATTGGTTGGGGGAGTCAGATACGTTCTTATGTACTTGATCAATCACGTATCAAAGACTTGCGTACAGGCGTTGAAACGGGGAATACACAAGCCGTGTTAGATGGCGGATTGGATGCATTTATTGAGGCAAGTTTAAAAGCTGGAGTATAAGTTTAGCGGTAGGTCATAAGTCTATATGTTGGCGTTGTTGTCAGCATTATTATGTTATTTGGGATAGCAGAATGAGTAAAAAAAATACAAGTGAACGAGCACAAGATGAGAATCAGTTAATTACGCAACGTCGTGAAAAATTGGCTGCCATTAGAAAAAAAGGCATTGCATTCCCGAATGACTTTAAACGCGATAGTTATGCTGCACCTTTGCATATGGAGTATGGCGATAGAAGTCGAGAGTGGTTTGTTGACAAGGTAGCACGAGTTGCGATTGCTGGGCGCATTATGCTCAAGCGTGTGATGGGTAAAGCCAGCTTTGCCACGATTTCAGATACAACGGGAACAATACAGCTCTTTGTACAAGGTAATCGTGTTGGTGATGACGTTTATCAGGATTTTAAAAGCTGGGATCTTGGTGATATTGTTGCGGCAGAAGGAGAGCTGTTTAAAACTAAAACAGGTGAGTTATCTGTAAAAGTTGATGAGCTACGTTTATTGACTAAATCATTGCGTCCCTTGCCTGAAAAATTTCATGGATTAACCGATCATGAGCAACGTTATCGTATGCGTTATCTTGATTTGATTATGAATGAAAAAACACGGCAAACGTTTATTATTCGTTCTTTAATTGTTAGTTATATTCGTGCTTTTTTTGCTCAACATGAGTTTTTGGAAGTAGAAACACCGATGTTACAACAATTAGCAGGTGGTGCAGCAGCACGACCTTTTGAGACGCATCATAATGCATTGGGTATGGATATGTACCTGCGTATTGCACCTGAGCTGTATTTAAAGCGTTTAGTCGTTGGCGGTTTTGATCGTGTATTTGAGATTAATCGTAATTTCAGAAATGAAGGGGTTTCAACACAACATAACCCTGAGTTTACTATGTTGGAATGGTATCAAGCTTATGCAACTTATCATGACTTGATGGATACAACAGAAGCATTATTAAAAGGGATTGCACGTGATGTATTAGGTAATACGACAGTAACTTACCAAGGTGATACGTTTGATTTTGCTAAGTCATTTGAACGTATAACCGTAAAAAAATCTATTTTGCAGTTCAATTCGAGTATTGATGAGGCTGATCTCGATGATTTTGATAAGGCAAAAGCAATTGCAGTAGGTCTTGGGATTCCAATGCAGGATTATTGGGGTTTAGGTAAAATTCAAATTGAAATTTTCGAGAAAACAGTTGAACGTCGTTTGATACAGCCAACCTTTATTACGGATTATCCTGCTGAAGTATCACCCTTGGCACGACGTAATGATAATGATGCGTTTATTACTGATCGTTTTGAGTTTTTTATTGGTGGACGTGAAATTGGCAATGGTTTTTCTGAGTTAAATGATGCTGAAGACCAAGCAGAACGGTTTAAAAAGCAGGTGGAGGAAAAGGCAGCAGGCGATGATGAAGCAATGCATTATGATGCTGATTATGTTCGTGCGTTAGAATATGGTATGCCGCCAACAGCAGGGGAGGGGATTGGTATTGATCGTTTGGTGATGTTGTTTACGGATATGCCTTCTATTCGTGATGTTATTTTATTCCCGCATATGCGCCCAGAAGATAGCTAAAATGTCGATTGGCTTGACAGAGCCATCATAAAAAAGCCCTGCTTTAAATTAAGTAGGGCTTTTTTGTATTATATTTTACTTAAAGAACTTACTAGCAAGGCTAATAGCTCCAGAAATACCGCCAATAGAATCAAGTAATGAGCCGCCGCTACTGGCATTATCAACCATTTTTGGTAAAGCATCGGCTAACCCACCTTTTGCTTCCTCTTGTGATAAGCCTAATTGTGATGCAAACTCAGAAAGTTTTCCTGTGTCAAACATACTACTGACTTGATCTGTTGAAATGTTTTCATTTGCACCATCACTTAACCATGATTTAGCAATACCACCCAAGCCGCCAGAATTCATTCCTGAAAGAATTGAGCCAATATCAAAGCCTCCCGTGTTAGCATTGTTGCTTCCGCCCATTAAGCTGCCCAATGCTGATGTCAGCATGTCTGAATTAAGACCACTGCCTGCATCGCCACTCATTTTACTTTTGATGAATGCACTTGCACCCATTTTTAGAAGGTCGCCCATGTCCATTGTTGTATCTCCGTTTATTGTTTATTGAGGTAAATTAAATTACTCGGTTTTTTACTGCTACTTATTTAAGCGTTGGTTTAGTCCATAGGAATACGAATTTTTTGCCCAGGGAATATCAGATTAGCATCTCTGATGACTTCACGATTGGCTTCAAATATTTCATTGTATCGACCACTATCACCATAAAATTTCTTAGCAATTTTAGATAACGAGTCACCTGAAACAATTTCATAGTATTCAACAGTGAGATCAGGGTCTGCGTCTGGAGCAACAACGCCATCAGCTCTAACTTCTTCAATGCCCATGGCATTACCTGTCATAAGAATGGCTTTTTCAAGTGCGCTAGGTGAGTCTGCTTCCCCTGTTATGGTTGCTATGCCATCTTCAACAGAAATATCAAGGTCTGTGAAGCCAGGGTTGTTTTCTTCAATGTGTTCTTTAAGTTTTACTGGAGCTTCATCTTCATTTGAGAAGAGTTTATTACCTATGCCTTTTGCGAAATTAAATAGCCCCATGAGAGCGTCTCCGTTAGTGATTTACGTTAATTGGGTTTTATGCTAAAAACAGTCTGAAATATCTTGAAAATTTATAGCTGCACTCTATTTTTTCAACTGTTGCTTGATATTGTACACAAAACACAACAGATCATCATATTTTATGTGGGAATGTGGGAGAGAGATGACCGTTATTTAACAAAGCGTCCAAACTTTGTAAAGCGTTGCTGCCAATAGCTATTAGTGATATTAGTTGTTCTTACCCGTTTGCTACCTGTTGAGGCGTGGATCATCTGATTATTGCCGATATAAATACCAACATGGCGTGATTTTACACTGGTTTTATAAAAGGCTAGGTCGCCAGGAAGAAGTTGCTGGTAAGGAATGGTTTGGCTTTCACGTAGCTGATGTTCTGTAGTGCGCGGTATGTTAATACCTGCTTCTCGATAAACGTATTGTGTTAAGCCACTACAATCGAATGCACTTACCGTGCTGCCACCATAACGATAGGGAATCCCTATTTTTTGGTAACTTTGGTTAACAATTAAGTTTCGAACGGTACTTAATTGATGACTTTCCATTGAGCCACTGTCGGCGCTAGGGGAATTATCTGCACTTGGTATTCTTACACACGAAGACGCAATTATTGAGAATAATAGGAATATGTAGAATATATTTTTTTGTTTTACTATCATGGATTATATTATATTGCTATTTTCACGAGCAATCCATAATTAAAGTAGGCTTGAAACACACTTAATCCCATCTTATTTTTAATACATTATGTGTTTCAAACTCTGACGTGGATAATAGGGGGTATTTCTAATTTTTCAAACTAAAGTAGCGATAATTGGTTAATATAATTGGCTTAAAGGTCTTTGCTGGTTAGTTTCTGCTAAAAAACACTTGATTTGTGTGTTTTTTAATCTGCTCAATTGTTGGCTTTGTTAGATTTGCCTAGAATGTGGTAGGTTTTTTGTCTGGTAGATGAGGGGTATGTTGCAATATAATAGCGCGAAAGATAGACTTTTGCTTTTTATATAGTTGCATTTGATGTTATAAACTATTTCTAAACTCCATACTGAGTTCGTTCATGAAGTCGTTATTTGTTGTGTTAAAAATTTTTTTTCGTATTGCACGCATTGCCTTTTTAGTGGGGATTGTTGTAGGTGCTTTATTCGCTGCTGCCTATGTGTTAAAACAAGATGATGTCGTTAGAACTAAGTTTGAAGGTAAGCGTTGGTCATTGCCTGCACGTGTTTTCGCTCGTCCACTTGAATTGTATGAAGGTAAGGTTCTATCCATTAAAGATCTTGAAAAAGAATTGCATTTGTTGCGTTATCGTTTGGGGAATGGCTCATCAACAGGCACTTATGTTAAAAGAGGGGGGACGTTTGAAATACACACACGTGGTTTTAAGTTTGCAAGTGATTTGGAAGAAGAGCGCCTTATTAGAGTGACTTTAAGCAAAGATCGTGTTAGCTCCATCGCTAATGTTGATAATGCAACGCCTTTGTCATTGGTACGCCTAGAGCCTATTTTAATTGGTAATTTTTATCCGCATCATAATGAAGATCGTGTCTTAGTGCGTCTTAGCGACGTTCCTCCTTTACTGACTGAGGGATTAATCGCTGTTGAGGACAAAAATTATTATAACCATATGGGCATTAACCCTACTTCTATTATGCGCGCGCTGCTTGCTAATATGAAAGAGGGGAGAAAAGTACAAGGGGGTAGTACGTTGACTCAACAGCTAGTAAAAAACTACTTTCTCACGAATGAGCAGTCTTATAAACGAAAAGTAAATGAAGCGACAATGTCAGTTTTACTTGAACTGCACTATAGCAAAGATGAATTACTGGAAGCGTATTTAAACGAAATTTATTTAGGGCAAAATGGCAAGCGTGGTGTACATGGTTTTGGTTTGGCAGCACAGTTTTATTTTGCGCGTCCGTTGAAAGAACTCTCCAATGGACAAGTTGCGTTATTGATTGGTATAGCAAAAGGTGCTTCCCATTATAACCCACGACGTTATCCTAATCGTGCAAAGATAAGACGTAATCTAGTACTTGATATTATGGCACGAGAAGGGGCTATGAGTCTTGCAGAGGCTGAAACAGCGAAAGCTGAATCGTTGGGGATTTCTAAAAACCGTCCTTCCAGTGTTAACCCCTTTCCTGCCTATCTTGCGTTGGTCAAACAACAACTCCGTCGCGATTATCAAGAAGAGGACTTACATAACGAAGGCTTGATGATTTTTACGGCGATGGATCCCATTATCCAACTTGAGGCTGAAAATGTCCTTAAAACACGTGTTAGAAAGCTTGAAAAAGGACAACGTATTCGCAAAGGAAAATTGAATGGTGCAATGGTCATTAGTCAGGTTGATAGTGGTGAGATTCTAGCTATTGTAGGGGGGACGAATCCGCGCTATGCAGGTTACAATCGTGCAATTGATGCGAAGCGGCAGATTGGCTCAGTGGTTAAACCCGCTGTTTATCTTGCTGCACTGGAACGTTCACGAAAGTTTAATTTGTCAACACGAGTAAGTGATGCACCTGTTGTGGTTCGTGTTGGCAAGCAGCATTGGAAACCACGTAACTACGATCATCGTTATTTGGGTGCAGTGTTGTTTATAGATGCATTAGTGCAGTCGAGAAATACGCCAACAGTGAGAATAGGGATGAAAACAGGGTTAGATCATGTTATTGAAATGATGCATGATTTAGGTATTGAGTCTGAGATACCTGCTTACCCTTCTATCTTATTAGGGACATCAGAATTAGCGCCTATAGAAGTGCAGCAAATGTATCAAACATTGGCCGCGGGTGGAACGTATACACGTTTGAAAGC
>CAYNGN010000077.1:0-8407 GCA_964396615.1 uncultured Thiothrix sp.
GTATTACGCTTTTTGCCTGAAACATTGGCTGATGGTGCTGTTGACCCACATCATTGGGTGTGATTAAAAGTGTGGGAAAAGCAGAAAAACCCAGAAATATAATGAAATTATGAATATCTAAGTTGTTGATTATTGGTCTATGGAAATCAGGTTTTCATAGAATCCCACACTTTTAATCACACCCTTTGATTATTGGGTGTTCGCTAAAAACGATCACGTATTCGTTTCATTTCAGTTGCCGAGTGAAAAAATGGCTGTTTAATGGAGATGGTCTTGAAACTTAAGGAAATATTAAATGCTAGGAAGTAATTGATTGGAAGAATAAATAATAAAAGGAACATAGGCTTAGTGCCTATGTTCCTTTATATACCTAATTTGATCTAGGCAAGCATCTATAATTTCTTAGATGCAAAATCAGCAAGCCTAGAACGCTCACCTCTTTTCAGTGTCACATGACTACTATGTTGCCATGTTTTAAAGCGATCAACGACATAGGTTAATCCTGACGACGTTTCTGTTAAATAGGGCGTATCAATTTGCGCCAAGTTACCCAAACAAACAATTTTAGTACCAGGTCCTGCACGGGTAACTAATGTTTTTAGCTGTTTAGCAGTCAGGTTTTGTGCTTCATCAATAATGACAAAACGTTTGAGGAAGGTTCTACCACGCATAAAGTTTAACGAGCGCATTTTTATTTTGCTCATTAAGAAATCATCCGTTGCATCACGTCCCCAACGTCCACCTTCGCTAGGTTGGGTGAGGACTTCAAGGTTGTCCATTAATGCACCCATCCACGGTGCCATTTTTTCTTCTTCAGTACCTGGAAGAAAACCGATATCTTCACCAACAGGAACAGTAACCCGCGTCATAATGATTTCAGAATAGCGTTTAGTGTCTAGTGTTTGTGCGAGTGCCGCAGCTAAGGCCAGCAAGGTTTTTCCTGTGCCTGCATTGCCTAGCAAGGTGACAAGATCAATCTCAGGATCAGTGAGTGCATTAAGTGCAAGGTTTTGCTCCATATTCAGTGCAGTAATGCCCCATACTGCATGATTGCGCTCCGTATAATCCCGCGTTGTTTGGATGAGTGCGAATTCGTCGTTTATATCACGCACTACCGCTTGAAATGGCTGATCGCCTTCTAAAACAATAAACTCGCCAGCTTGCCATTCTGATGTTAAAGGTCCTTGGAGTTTATAAAAGGTGCTGCCTTCTTCTTGCCATGATTCCATGTCCTTGCTGTGTAAGTCCCAAAAATCAGTGGGTAAACGATGAAAGCCTGGTGAGAGGATGTCGGTGTCTTCTAAGACTTTGTCATTGTAGTAATCTTCGGTGTGTACATTGACAATACTGGCTTTAATGCGCAGATTGATGTCTTTTGAGACGAGGGTTACCTTACGGCTTGGATATTTGTTTTGCAATGCGAGTGCTGTTGCTAAGATATTGTTGTCAGGAACATCGCCTGGCATGCTATCAGGAAGTTGACTGGTGAAACTGGTTGTTTGAAAAAACAAGCGACCGCTGGCTTCTTTTGTGTTGTCTAAGTATCCATCAAGCATGAGTGGAACACCGTCTTCGATGCCATTATCATACTGAGTCATTAGGTTGTCGATAAAGCGACTGACTTGTCGTACATTGCGTGCTACTTCGGATAAGCCTTTCTTGCCACGATCAAGTTCTTCCAAGACAACCATTGGAATAAAGATATCATGCTCTTGAAAGCGAAAGAGAGAGGTTGGATCATGCATTAATACGTTAGTATCAAACACGAAGAGACGTTTGTTAGAATTTGTCATATATTAGCCCATTAATTTAACTGTTTCAAAAACTTCGTCACTATGTCCTTTTATTTTTACGTTGCGCCACTCCTTGGAAAGTATGCCTTGTTTATTGATTAGGAAAGTGCTTCTTTCGATCCCCCTATACATCTTACCATAAAGTTGCTTCTGTTTGATGACGTTAAATAGTGTACAGAGTGCTTCGTCTTCATCAGAAATTAACTCAAATGGAAAGCCTTGTTTTTTCTTGAAATTTTCATGTTTGCGGAGTGTGTCACGGGAAATGCCGTAGATTTCAGTGTCGAGTTGTTGGAATTCGGTATAGCGATCACGAAAGTTTTGCCCTTCAGTCGTGCAACCTGGTGTGTTGTCTTTAGGATAGAAATACAGAATAACGTTTGTTTTATCGATATGGTCAGCAAGCGTAAACGTTGTATTAGAAGTAGCTGGTGCGGAAAAATTGTTAACGAGACTACCTTCTGCAAGTGTTGTCATGATGAATCCTGTGATTATGCTTAATTTATATTTTTTAAAATTTGTTGTCTTTCTAAACTATTTAATCAATCACCCACTATTATTAACACTGGGGTTTATTGTGGTTTATCAAGTATTCTATGGATTTCTTTGAGTAATTCTACGCCAATTTCGGTGCTAAATTTGGCTTCGACTTTTTGTTTAACCATATGTTCCCAGTTATGTCGTTCGATAGTGCTGAGAGTAATGATCTTTGTCGAGCCTATCGCCGCAATGGCTTCTCTATCGTGTTGATTCGCTTCAGCAGCATAGTGTCGGTTGGCTTTGGTGACTTCTTTGATAATGCTTTTCAATTCATGACGAATATCGGTAGGTAAGTTGTGCCAAAATGCAGCATTAATAACCACGGCATAGCCTAAGTAAGAGTGATTGGATACGGTGATATAGTCTTGTTTTTCATAGAATTTTTTTGAGTAAATATTTGACCATGCATTCTCTTGTCCATCAATTACGCCAAAACTTAAGTTTTTATAAACCTTTTTAAAGGGCATTATTTTTGGTGTTCCTCCCATCACTTTAATCATTTCATGATGAACCTTGGAGTTTTGAATACGAATGGTTTTGCCATGAAAATCAGCGGGGATTTTTGTGAGGGGTTTTGCACCACGAATAGAAAATACTTTCATTCCATTATCCCAGAAGCCAAGTGCCTTTATGCCATGATTGGCAAGTGGTGCCGTCATTTTATTGATAATGGGGGAATCAACGAGTTTATGCACATCGCTTATGTCATGAAATAAATAAGGTAAGTCAAACGCTTGTAGTGGTTTTGCGTAATGGATAAAGTCCGATAAGCTGGGAGCGCCCATCAGTCCAATAGTATTATGCTTTGACCATATCATTGCCTCGATTAAGTCACGGTCAATGTAAAGGCTACTGTTAGGGTAGATTTTTACCGTTACTTTTCCAGCAAGGCGTTGTTCGACCAGTTGGGCAAACAATAAGGCTGTTTTGCCTTTTGGAGTTGTGTTAGCAACAGAGTGAGAAAAATGAAGGGTGTAAGGCGCTTGTGTTTGTTGGCAAGCTGATAATCCTAAGAGCGTAGTCAGCAAGAGTGTTTTTATGACAGTATTGCTTATTTTGGCATTTTGATAAACAGACATGCACGTATTCATTCGTTTTCCTTATTCTTATTGCGTACCCAGCGTTCGCCAAGATAACCTACGATTAATGCACTGATTAGTAGGCTGATACCGAGCATAATCCACTGCTGGATTTGCTTTTTAACGGGCTTTTTTACCTGTTCAACATCTGTTTTCGTGATAATAACCCATACCCTATTTTTTGAGACATGAGCAAAGTCAAAAGCGGCGAGAAAAGGTTTGTTGCGTTGGTCAAAAATGGTAAATACGTGTTTATTTCCATAGACCAATAAGTTATCAGTGAGAGCTGCCAGTTGTATTTTATGTGACATAGTGGTGATGTGATTGCGTAATTGCTTATTGCGACCAATGACGAGTGTTTGAATATTGTTGTGTGTGTCGCTTAGGGGTTTAGTGAGTTTTGTTAAGGAATGATTTGACAGTTGAACAAGAAGTACACCCAACAAGGTTTGTTGGGTGAAAATACCCGCAGCAACAAAGGCTTGTTGTTGCGAAGGAGAGGTTTTTGTTACGCTGTAATCGGAGAAATAAACGCCTTTTTCTTGTTGAACTTGATTTAACAAGGGTTGTAGGTAAGGGGGTAATACGTGAACTTTCTTATTGACGCTGTGGATAATCTTCCCTTGAGGATTGGTCAACAGTATATTGTCATAACCCCGATCTGCTGCGAGCGCATTGAGTAATTGTTTACCATTGTTATTTTTTTGTTGTAGATGGTTGATGATTAATTTGTTTTTTGCCCAGAAAAACACTTCTGCTTGCACACTTCCATAATATGTTTCAATGTCTTCTTTACGAATGCTCAAGGTGAGTAGCAATTGTTTGCCTGCTTTTTTTTCGGCCTGATCTATCATCTTTTCGGTAATGAGAGAGCTAATACTGGCAAGTAGCACAATGGCTAAAAAAAGCAGCAAGGTGATTAAGGCAATGCGTTTCATAGCGTTGTCTCTTGCTTCATCATCGTATTGGATGGCAAACGTTCATTGACTTCATCGCGTGCCATTTCCCAAACAAATGAAAAGAAGTCAAAGTCTTCCGCGCTAATTAGTCCTTCGTTACGTTCAATAACGGCATTTTTAAGAATAGTATTGAGGCGATCAGCCATGTTTTGTAATTGTTGCTTGTCATGAAGTGATTCTGCTTTTTTTAGCATTTTTAACAGTTCATTATTTAGTTCTTTTACCCTCACTTGTCGTCGTTGAGCACGCAAGTTAAGTAATAAAGAAATTAAGCCAACAATAACAGTAAGTATAAGCGCCATTGGTTCTGCTTGTTCTTCTAAAAAGCTGGGGCTTTCGCGATCAAAATAGCGTTGTGCGCCACTATGAATGGGTAAAAAAGAATTGCCAGTTAGGTTGGGTGGTTGAATAAAACTAGCTAGTTTTGTATCAATAAGTAATTCTTTTTTTTGTTCAAATAAGGTTTCAGTAATTGCTTTTACCACGCTGTTGGGCGCATTGCTATGCGCAACAAGGAGTTTACGTATACTAACTGTTGGTAGTTCTTCACTAGGTAAAGGAGGGGAGCCACTATAAGAACCTAAGGGAATGATGTCTGTGTGCAAACTTGGATTTTTTAGATGGATTGCAACGGTTTGCTTAATGGGCAGCACACGCGTTGGTGTTTGTTTGATAATGGCAGATATTTTTTCATTACCAGGGGGGGCAACTCTAAAAATGGCATCAATAGCGCCTTGCTTCAGAGCAAATTCAGCGGCTGAATCAGACATAGGAATGATGTTTAGTGTGTTTTCGTTATAACCATAATGATTCATAAGGAGCTTAAAAGAAGGAGCTCGTCCCTGCATTGAAAAAGGCACTGCGATAGATTTGCCTGTTAGTTCAGATAGCGCTTGAATGCCTGAATCAGTATGTACAATAAACTGAAAAATATTGCTATATAAACGTGCAATCATTTTAATATCAGCTGTGACAACAGTATCAGATTGTATTGTGGCAAAACCTACTTCTTCGGCCTCCAGCAAATGCATATTGGGCGTACCTCCTAGCGAGGCGATTAAGTTAATATGGATATAAGGGTGTTTGCGTTGCACGGCTTTCTTTAAAGCACGGATGAGCGTATAGGAATCACTGCCTGCTTTTCCAGCAGCAATATTGACATGCCATTGTTGGTGAGTGCGTTGATAAAAATAGCCGCTTACAAGGAGTAGCGCTAGTGTTAGGCTTGAAATGAAGAAAAATCGTGAATAGTTCATAGTTCATAGTATGTAGTTGCCAATTTAGCGCAGGTCTATTTGGGGTAAGTAGAAGTAAGAGGGAGTTGGTTATTTTTGGCTAATATTGAAGAAGCAAGTATTCAATGTTTTTGTCTAAAAATCGAGTGTTTTTATTTAAATAATAAATAATTTGTTTTGTTAATTTATTTAGTTTAAAACACAGATCAATGTTTCTTATAGCTTGTGTTTTAATAGACTGATTAGTAATATCTCAATAAAGTTAATAGATTAAATGGATTATATATTATGGAAAATGGCATGTTTCGTGGCAGTATGGTGGCTTTGATTACCCCAATGCATCAAAATGGTGATGTGGATGAGCAGGCACTGGAACGATTGGTTGGATTTCACCTCGAAAATGATACTGATGCTATTGTAGCAATGGGTACAACGGGCGAGTCGGCAACATTTGATTATGCAGAACATATTCAAGTGGTGAAGCAGATTGTTAATTATGTGGGAGGGGCTATTCCTGTTATTGCAGGAACGGGCGCTAATAGTACGAAAGAGGCGACTGAACTAACCGCTGCCGCAAAGCAAGTAGGGGTTGATGCCTGCTTATTAGTGACACCTTATTATAATAAGCCAACGCAAGAAGGCTTATATCAACACTATAAACTGATTGCTAAAACCGTTGCGATTCCACAAATATTGTACAATGTACCCAGTCGTACAGGGTGTGATCTGTTACCCGAGACTGTGGCGCGTTTAGCACCCATTGCGAACATTATTGGTTTAAAAGAAGCAACAGGTGACTTAAAGCGTGCGCAAGAACTGATTGAATGTTATAGCGATGACATTGACATTTATAGTGGTGATGATGGAACGGCAATGGAATTAATGCTGCTGGGTGGTAAAGGTGATATATCGGTTGCCGCTAATGTTGCACCTGCTGCGATGCATGCAATGTGTAAAGCAGCAATAGCAGGAGATCAAGAGACAGCAACGACAATTAATGCGAGGTTAGAAGCATTGCACCACGCATTATTTGTTGAAGCAAACCCAATACCCGTTAAATGGGCTTTGCATAAAATGGGCTATGGTAGTCAGGGGATACGTTTACCACTGACAGCACTTAATGAAAAATACCATGACACAGTACTAAAAGCGATGCAGGAATCTGGAGTGAATATACGGTGATAGTAAGGGCTTTATTGAGTGTTAGTGTTGCGAGTAGCATATTGCTACTGACAGGGTGTACTCAAGTTAATAAACTGTTTGATAATGGTAATGGTAATGAAGGTAAATACGAACGTAGTGGTTCGGTGCAAGCGTTAGATTTACCGCCTGATTTAACCTCCCCAAAATACGACTCGACATTTACTGTCAACGATGTAAATGGCGCTACTAGTGTGCAAGCTGCAACTGATGGTGTGATGGTGTTACCCGAAAGCGTTGATATGCGAATGAAAGGGCAGGGGACTAATCGTCACTTAGAAGTGGGGATGTCGGTCAATGCATTATGGCAAAAAGTGCAAGGATTCTGGAGCAGCAAAGATGTTAAGTTGAAACGCAGTGAGCCGCAAATAGGTATTATGGAAACTGATTGGATCGAGACACGTGGTCATTTACCACAAGGGATGATCCAGAAGGCACTAGGCAGCATTTTGAAAAATGCGACTGATTCAGGTATTCGTGACCGCTATACATTACGCTTTGAGCGCGCTGCTAATAAGACGAATATCTATATGACCCATCGTGGTGCGGAAAAAATAGTAACCGATTTTGGTAGTAAATGGGAGATGCGTCCTGCGCGTCTTGAAGCATCAGCGGAAATGCTCAATCAGTTGCAGGCATATTTGCAAACTCATGCAAAGAAAACTAAAGCGGTGGTTGCAACTAAGCCAAAACCTGTTAGGCAAACCAAGCCGAAGGTTGTCAGTGTTTCACCTTCCTCTCAATTATTGACACCTAGAAGGTTAGCGGCATCAGTAGGTATTGAGCCAACATTAAATAAAAGTGTAGCGTTAAGTACAGCAGGGACTTTAGGGGCTGATGTTGTTAACTTGCCTAAAAAACAGCAAGTGCGTCCTATGCCAAAGCCACGTCCTGTACAAGTAGTTCAGGCAAAGACTTCCAGAGTAATATCGCCTGAAAAACCCATTGTAGCTAAATCTGCTGTGAAGCCTAAAACAGAGACTAAGCTTGCCTTTCTATCAACCACTAATGATGGACAGCCTGCCTTAGAAGTCCGTAAAGGTTTTAGTAAAACATGGGCGAAGACAGCATCTGTCTTGAAAAAGACAGGCTTTGGTATTGATGGTAAAAATGCTAAAAATGGGCTGTATGCCATTCAGTATACGGGACGTAAGGGCAAAAAAGCGGTGATTAAAAAAGGGAGTAAGCAAATTCTGCATATTATCAAAATTGGAAGGGTCAGTGCTATGCGCTTATTGGATATCAATGGTCAGCCACTTGAAGCAAAGAAGGCAACGAAGATTTTACGTGCTTTAGCGCAAGGCTTTAATGGCTAATGACGAATAAACAAAGGGTAGCTTCACTAAACTGTTAAATATAATTATTCTGGGAGGTGGTTAATTATTGCCTGCTAGAATAATGACTTAGCGTATGTCATTTGCTTTATGATGAAAAAAAATGAATTTAATTAGTAAATAATTTAAAAAAGGGGTTGACGACAAAATTAAACTGCCTATAATGCGCTCCACCAACGCGGAACATAGCTAACACAGCAAGCCAAGTTGATACACAAATCAAGCATTTGTGAGACTTTAAAAAGACAAAGACGAATAAGTTTATGA
>CAYNGN010000078.1:0-8384 GCA_964396615.1 uncultured Thiothrix sp.
GCCTAGCGAAACTTCCTAATAGAAAAAGCGAGTAATATGCTAGAAAAATTCAAAAAACAGCTAAAAAGACAGTTTGACACGTTCTCCTTCGCACGCTGTATTTTATGTGGCACACAACACAGTAACAGCGGTAGTCTATTGTGCCAACCTTGTGACAAGAGCTTACCTTATACCTCACACTACTGTCATCAATGTGGTCATATCCTCACACAACCCAATCCTAATCTCTGTCGCTACTGCCTAAAACAAACACCTCTATTTGATAATGCATTTAGTTTATTTCACTACAAACCACCTGTTGATTACTTTATTAAACAATTAAAATTTCAGCGGCGCTTATTTTATGCGGATCTACTAGGACATAAAATGGCAAATGCTATTACTGAATACATCAACCACCCCGAAAGAAAAATAAACGTACCCAATGCTATTATTCCTGTGCCATTACACCGAAGAAGACTAAGGAGCAGAGGCTTCAATCAAGCTTTAGAAATAGCAAAACCTATTGCCAAAAAACTCAATATTCCCCTTATTAGCAACACACTCATCCGCTCACGTCACACACAAGCACAAACCAAACTCACAGCACACAAGCGGAAAAGTAATCTCAAAAATAGTTTTAGTTATCAACCAACAACACCCTATAAGAATATTGCCATTGTTGATGATGTTATGACAACAGGTGCAACCCTTCATGAAGTCACTAAAACACTAAAACAACACTCATGCGTAGAAAGTGTTTATGTATGGGTATGTGCTTGCACAGAGAGCGCTTAGCACTAAGATGGTGTAAACTCTAGCACATCTTAACAAAGGAGTTGGTTTATGGTGTATAGCATGACGGCATTTGCACTACAGGAAAATAAATTACAAACAAGCACTCTCACATGGGAGTTACGTACTGTAAACCACCGTTTTCTTGATATTAATTTACACCTACCTGATATTTTTAAACCACAAGAAAACACCTATCGTGAAGTCCTTCGCAAAAATATTAGCCGAGGAAAAATAGACGCAAGACTCCACTTTAAAAGTACTACTGAACAAAAAAGAGAGATTCACGTTAATGAATCACTTGCTCGCGCACTCATCATTGCTTGTCGGCAAATTGAAGCCATTACGGATCACACCGAACCTTTAAAAGCCGTTGATATACTACAATGGCCTGGGGTTGCCTTTGAACCTTCTCCTGAAGTAGATGCACTCGCAGGACATGCACATGTTTTGCTGGATAAATCACTCAACGACCTTAATGCCAACCGCTTACGTGAAGGTAACATACTCTCTGCATTAATTGATCAACGTTGCGATCAAATTGCTGAAATTATTGTAAAAATAAGAAAAAGACGACCTGAAATCATTACCAGTATTCACAATAAAATCACTAAAAAAATTCAAACTCTCAATATTACAACAGATGAAAACCGCCTTGAACAAGAACTTGTTATTCTTGCTCAACGCATGGATCTTGAGGAAGAGCTTGACCGAATCATGGCACACCTTGATGAAGTTAATCATGTTCTTGATTTTAAAGAGCCTATTGGACGACGACTGGATTTCCTCATGCAAGAGTTAAATCGAGAAGCCAATACCATTGCCTCAAAGTCAAATGACACCCAAACAACCCAACTAGCCGTTGATCTTAAAGTATTAATCGAACAAATGCGTGAACAAGTACAAAACATTCAATAATACAAGCTCTCTGACATGATACTTTATCCACAGAGAAGAATTGTTCTGCTAGAATGGTAGTCCATATAACAAACGTTATATAACGCTCTTTTTTGCCGTACTACGGCTCCTAAAATAAAGTAACCAAAACAATCTATGAATCACAAGGATCACTACAAAACACTTGGTGTTGATAAAAAAACAAAACAAGAGGACATCAAAAAAGCCTATCGTAGACTTGCACGAAAATATCACCCAGATGTCAGTAAAGAAGCAAATGCGGAAGAGATGTTCAAACAGATCAACGAAGCCTATGACATATTAGGAGACGCAGGGAAAAAGCGTATTTATGACCAAGAAACGGCAACACCAAGATACCAACGCAATAACCAACAACAGTCTTCACACTCCTCGAATTGGCAACCCAATAGTTTCGATGCTGGTTTTTTTGAAGACATTATTCGTCGAGATAAAGGAAAAGGTGGGAACAATCAGTCACAAGGTGGCGAGTTCTTCAATGGTTTTGATGATATATTCCATAAACCCAACCAACGGCAGAGAAATAATGAGCCATCAGTAGCCACCATTCCACTGACACTTGAGGATAGTTATCATGGCTCTACACGAAAAATCCGTCTTCCTGATGGAAGAAATATACAGGTAAAAATTCCCAAAGGCATTACTGAAGGGCAAAAAATACGCATTTCAAATGGTCCAGGACGTAATGAAATGCATCTGAAAGTAAAACTAACCCCTCATGCACTCTTTACCGTTCAGGATAAAAACATACACATAAAACTGCCTATAACTCCGTGGGAAGCAGCACTAGGCTCAATGATAACGGTGCCAACACTGAATGGGAAAGTGAAGATTCGTATTCCAGAAGGCACTGAAACAGGTAAAAAAATGCGTCTAACGGGAAGAGGGTTACCTGGAAATCCCGCTGGCGATCAATTGCTTGAACTCATTGTTGTAACCCCTCCTGCAAAAACAAAACAACAACGTGAGCTATATCGCAAGATGGAAAAAGAATTTGCGTGGGATCCGCGAAAAAACATGTAAAAAATACAATATGGGCATTCCTTAGCCTTTTACTTTAAAAACACAAAAATCTCCCTTATATACTATGCTAGGAACGATTTTTCTCATATATAGAGGATTCGACACATGAAAAAACACCCTTATGTTCTAGCATTCCTTATTATCAGTAGCTTGTTGACTGGCTTTAGTCTTACTTACGCTAAACTTCCCGTTCAAGCAGGCAGTGGCGCACTCCCATCATTGGCTGATATGCTGGAAAAAGTCACCCCTGCTGTAGTGAGCATTCATGCCGAAGGGCGACAAGTTGTCTACGACCCCGCATCAACTGACCCTATATTGCGCCATTTTTTTGGTGATGCTATTAGAGAGAAAAAAACGAAAGGTAGTGGCTCTGGTATTATTGTCGATGCTCGACAAGGCTACGTTCTGACCAATGCCCATGTTATTGCTGGAGCCGATAAAATCACTATCACTCTCAATGATAATCGGCAGTTCAATGCAAAGCTGATTGGCACTGACCCAAAAGCTGACATTGCTGTTTTACAAATTCCTAACCACAAGCTCACTCCATTACCCTTCACAGATTCTGACAAACTACGTGTAGGCGACTTCGTTGTGGCTATTGGCAATCCTTATGGTCTTGGTCAGTCCGTGTCATCAGGTATTGTCAGCGCCCTTGGCAGAAATAACCTTGGTATTGAGGACTATGAAAACTTTATCCAGACAGATGCCCCTATTAACCCAGGAAACTCAGGGGGAGCGCTAATCAACTTAAGAGGGGAGCTTATTGGAATCAATACCGCCATCTTAGGTGGGAAGGGTGGCGGTAATGTGGGCATTGGTTTTGCTATCCCCTCCAATATGGCCATTAATATCATGGATCAATTGATCAACTATGGACAAGTGCAACGGGGTAGCCTAGGTATTGCGGTTACCGATATCTCGCCATCTTTAGCAAAAAAACTGAATGTCAACCTCACCTCAGGTGCCGTTATTACTCAGGTTTTTGCTGCATCTCATGCTGCTGATGCAGGTCTGACAGCAGGCGACATTATTACCCATGTTAATCAAACAACAATACGTAATATGGGTGATGTTAAAAACAAAATAGGTAACTTACGTGTAGGCACAAGAGTTGAGCTAACGATTGTTCGTCATGGAAACTCACAAAATATCACAACAATCATTGGTCGCCCAATCCAACAAAGAAACTTTTACCAAAGATAGCTTAAATTAAGCAAATAACGACCAATAAACTATTATTTTAATAAAAAATCAAAAATAAGCTTGCTAATCTCATATTTTATTGTATTATGGACACATAGAGACAGCGTTAAGGCTACATTAAGTTACAGTTTTAAGCATATCTCTGGAAGAATCGCTTAAAGGAAAGGGTAATATACAAATGCTTAAGCCCAGCATTTAACTTTTTTCTGCGATGACAAGTTTGGTATCCCCAATCCAAGTTTGTTTCTTATATAGCCTCGACTTTTAGACCCCCTGTTTTTGTCGAGGCTACTTTTAAGTTCCATTTTCTCTAATAATTTTAGACTTCATTGTATATTCTGTATAACTTCCTATCATTAACCTATGTTATTGTAAATAAATAGCATCTCATAAAAAAGAGCAATAAATAATCAAAAAGTCTTGCGTCTTTTACTGTTTATCCTATAATAAGAACATTCTTTAACACAGCTATTAAGTCTGCGTTAAGATATCTCAATAAAGAAAGGAGCCTGATATAAACACTAAAGCCCAGTGTTTGCCTCTTTCTGAGACCACAAACTTGAATTCCCCAAAACCAAGTTTGTACTTTATAACCCTTGGCTCTTTAAGCCCCCTGCTTTGAGCCAAGGTATTTTTATCGTTCCCTCTGTAGCCAACCATCTAATACTTGCCATAATTCACTCACACCATCACGCTTCATTGCAGAAAAGGTTTGAACAGAGAGTGGTAATGCCAAATGCCGTAGTTGTTTTTTTACCTGTAACAATGTACTGCTTGCAACACCTCGTTTCACTTTGTCAGACTTATTCAATAAAATATGCACGGGTAAATGATTCAAAACTGTCCACTCTAACATGAATTGATCAAATTCTTTTAAGGGGTGACGGATATCCATTACTAAAACAACACCTTTCAACACCTTTCGTTGTGAAAGGTATTGCTCAATAAAACGTTGCCACTTTAATTTCACTTTATCAGGCACTTTAGCATAGCCATAACCAGGTAAATCCACCAAATAACACTCCTCTGGCAACGCAAAAAAATTAATTAACTGTGTTCTTCCAGGTGTCTTACTTGTGCGTGCCAATGATTTTTGCTGGCATACTGTATTTAACGTACTTGATTTTCCAGCATTAGAACGCCCCGCAAAAGCAACTTCATAATGCTTCTCAGCAGGCAAATTATGCATTTCTGATGCACTTTGAAAAAAATGGGCTTGTTGATAATAAGAATTCATAATTTTAATAATATTAGTTAATATCTTTACGTTAATAATAATGGATATTGTTAGTAGGAATTTAAGCATAACGGCATCAATTTTAGGCAAAAAAAAGAGAATACAAAGACACCTCGCTATCGTATCAATACGAACACAACTAAAACGACACATTATTATGAAATATGAGCTTAGTAGTTGCTGTACAAACAATGCTAGGTATAATTGTGCCGCACATTGACTAAAAACTAAAACAACGATATAGATAGCGTGAAAACGCTCCGCAACCTATTATAAATACGAAAATATACCGCTACTCTATAGCTGTTGACAATAATTATTTATACTAAGATAGATCAGGACATTTAAATGAAAAAAACACTTATAGCTACACTTGCAGGACTAGCCATTAGCTGTAGCGCCACTCTTCTTGCTGAAACAAAAACGGTCGAAGGTGATGCAACAAAAGGTCAAGCAGCCGTAAAAGCCAAATGTGCCAGCTGTCATGGCGAAGATGGAAACAGCACAAACCCATTATGGCCAAAACTAGCGGGACAACATGCTAGCTATATTGAAAAAGAATTGATTGATTTTCAAAGCAAGAAACGCAATGACCCAATGATGTCTCCCATGGCTTCATTGCTTGATGCACAAGGTGTTAAAGATGTTGCAGCCTACCTATCTACACAAAAATCTTCAGCGGGAGCGGCAGCAAAGGAAAAAGTTGCCGCAGGTAGACTTATCTATAAAGGCGGGAAACTCACAGAAGGTGTAACGGCTTGTGCCTCTTGTCATAGCCCAACAGGTATGGGAAACCCCGCTTCAAAATACCCAAAAATAAGCGGACAACATGCACAGTATGTCGTGAAACAATTGCAAGACTTTAAATTACAAGCACGCAACAACGATGAAGGCATCATGAGCAGTATTGCAAAGAAAATGACAACCGCAGACATGGAAGCGGTTGCAGAGTATATGTCAGGGCTTCATTAGATAAAAAACAAAGCGAGGTAAAACCCTACCCGCCTAATTACAAGCACACATAAGTAGTCGTTAGGCGGGCTAAAAATGCTAAAATAGCACTGAACTTTTTTTATCTCTCATTGTCTCCTCAAATATAACCTTCCCTCCCTATAAAGAGATCCAATAACTATGAATAAAAGCATTCCCTATATACTCCCGCTTATTTTACTTACATTTCTAACACTTAGTGGCTGCCTCACCTCAGAAAGCCAAGCAGAAGATGACGCAAAAAAATCTGCCGAGCAGTTTACTGAAGGCAAACACTACGTTGAAATTTTTCCAGAAATGAATACTGATGTTGCCAGTGGTCAAGTTGAAGTAATAGAGTTATTCTGGCTGGGCTGCCCACACTGCGCTAAACTAGAACCGACCATTCATGCCTATAAACAAAATATGCCAAGCTATGTTAGTTTTAAGCAAGTCCCAGCGGTATTAAATCCCTCGTGGAAAATCCATGCTAAAGCGTTCTATACTGCTCAACATCTCGACCCTAATAATGAAAAAAACCTTATTGGTAAATTATTTGACACTATTCATAAAGAAAAAAATTCACTGGCTACCCTTGAAAAAATAGAAGCATTTTTCACCGCACAAGGCTATACCAGTAATCAATTCAACAATACTATTAATTCAATGGCCGTGAATGCAGAAATTGGTCAAGCTAAAACCATTGGTACTGGCTCACAAAGCACTTCTGTACCAACCATTATTATTAATGGCAAATATCGTACTAGCCCTTATATGGCTGGTGGTGAAGATAATCTGATGAAAATCGTTAATATGCTTATACAGCAGGAAAGAAAATAACTCATGCGAAAAACTAGTGTTATCGACATTTTGTTAAGTGAAGTAGATCAATCATTACGTACAATCTACGCAAAAGCCCCCACAACTGAACGTCCAAACCCCACTGCGATGATTAGTACGGAAGAAACGCTGACCAATGCAGAGAAAAAATATTCTGCTGCTTTAATGCGTATTAACCATGCAGGCGAAGTCTCTGCGCAAGGTTTATATCGAGGGCAAGCACTCACTGCCAAAAATGATAATACTCGCCAACAGATGGAACGCTCTGCAATGGAGGAAAACGACCATCTCAATTGGTGTGAACAACGAATCAAACAACTTGACGGTCATACCAGTCTATTGAACCCCCTATGGTACTGGGGGTCATTTAGCCTAGGCGCATTGGCAGGAATAGCAGGTGATAAGTGGAGTCTTGGCTTTGTAAAAGAAACAGAAGATCAAGTCGTCAAACATATTGAGCAGCATCTAAAAAAACTGCCTGAAAACGACTTAAGCAGTATGGCGATCCTACAAAAAATGAAGGAAGACGAACAACATCATGCTGAAGTAGCCGTACAAGCAGGGAGCGCTAAACTTCCACTGATCATAAGAAAAATCATTATGCCCCTCACCTCCAAAATAATGACAACAGTGAGTCATAAACTATAGGCACTTTACGCCTATTTATTTTTAATCAATCTTTCTAACATTTCTACTGTTTCTTCCAATTTTTCAAGTTTCTCACGTGTTCTTAGCAACACGGCGTTTTGTATATCGAACTCTTCTCTTGTCACTAAGTTCATTGTGCGCAAACCATTTTCAAGTCCTGTACGCATATTATCTTCAATATCTTGTTTTACATGTTGTGCAGAAGCAGGTAATAATGCTGTTAAGCGTGCTGCTAATTGATCAAGCTGGTTTAAAGGAGGCATGTTTATTTCTCTAAAAAATAATTTGTTAATAGAACTAGTTTAGCAAAACCTATCGCTTAGCAGAAGAACTGAGAAATTATTGATGTAAAAACAAAGGCTACAAAATTTCACCTTATATTGAACCATGCCCTTTCATTTTACGAATCCAGCAAGCTATGTGGATTATCCATTACATGACAATATCTATAAGGCGCTAAAATACTACGTTGATTTTCACTCTGTTTGCTTCAACGTATCAGCAAACATCGCATACGCCTCTTCCATTTCTCCACCCATCTGTTTTGCCAGTGTTTCAACATCCATCTGTTGCAAGTCGGCGTTTTGTTGTAACCATGAAAAGTCACTCCAACGTTCAAGACGATCCGCTTTTGCTTTCGCTGCGGCTTGTTGCTTCGGTGTCGGCGGTTTGCGTACAATGGCTTCAGGTGGCACGGTTAAGCCGTCGTCTGCGGCTGATTTTGCAAGGGTAATAAAGTATCCCGCTGGGT
>CAYNGN010000079.1:0-3194 GCA_964396615.1 uncultured Thiothrix sp.
AGAAGGTTTAGTACACGTATCTGAAATGGATTGGACAAATAAAAATGTTAATCCAGCAAAAGTCGTTACATTGGGGCAAGAAGTCGAAGTGATGATTCTTGATATTGATGCTGAACGCCGTCGTATTTCACTCGGCATGAAGCAGTGTCAAGCTAACCCTTGGGATGATTTTGCTAAGACGCATAACAAAGGTGATAAGGTGCAAGGGCAAATCAAATCTATTACTGATTTTGGTGTGTTCATTGGTCTTGATGGTGGTATTGATGGCTTGGTTCATTTATCGGACATTTCATGGAATTTACCTGGCGAAGAAGCCATTAGAGATTACAAAAAAGGCGATGAAGTTGAAGCTATCGTTTTAGCGGTTGACCCTGATCGTGAGCGAATTTCATTAGGTATTAAGCAAATGGGACAAGACCCATTCTCTACTTATGTTGCTGCAAACCCTAAGGGCGCGATTGTTCATGGTGTTGTTACTGAAGTAACACCAAAAATGGCGAAAGTGGATCTTGGTGATGAAGTTGTTGGTATTTTACGAGCTTCTGAGTTGTCACGTGATCGTGTTGAAGATGCAGGTACTATATTAAGTGTTGGTGATAAAGTAGAGGCTAAGTTTATGGGCGTTGATCGCAAAACCCATGCTATTAACCTTTCTATCAAAGCGAAAGAATTTGATGACCATAAAGAAGCTGTTAAGGAATACAGTAAATCTGATTCTGGTGCGACAACTTCTTTGGGGGATATCTTCAAAGAGCAAATGAATGGCCAATAGATAAAATGACTTCTCTGTAATCGTGGTAAGTGATGGCAGGCAGACGTTTGTTTAAGCTATTGAGGTTGCAGGGAAGGTTTTTTCTTATTTCTGTTTTGAGTGTAGTATTTTAATTATGCAGTCTCGTCGATTTATTAGCCCAGTTTATCGGGGTTAGTGCATATTTAATTAAAAAACATATGATGAGCTGTATGATTAAGTATAAGTACTGTCTGATTTTATTGTTTAGATTAGTTAAGTGAACATAATATTGCTAGATATTGCTAGATATTGCTAGAGTTTAATCTTTTCAGCAAATCTTGTTAATGAAGCCTCGCTGTCCTTTGAACGGGGTAGGAAAATATTCATCTAATACTATTAAATGGAGGGCAATTCAAGCCCTCTTTGTATACTTTAATTTATTTTAAGTACAGTGCTTTGTATAAAGTACATGGCTAGATTTTTTTATATTGCAATAATTTAGTTTTGTACAAAATATTTTGTAAGGTTTAAGGCGTGGTTTTTTTACGTTGTAGTATTTAAAATGGAATTAGTCTACCTTACTAGCTTGTTGATATAGAAATGAAATTTCGATGAATAAAGCCTATGAGTATTGGTCTTTTGGGTGTAAACTGTATAAAAAACGTACGCTGGAGAGTGTTAATGACAAAGTCAGAAATTATTGATTTACTTGCAAGAAAACAGAGCCACTTAAGTTCTAAAGATGTAGAATGGGCTGTTAAAATAATACTGGAACAAATGAGTGATTCCCTAGCAAATGGAAACCGCATTGAAGTAAGAGGATTTGGTAGTTTTAGTCTTCATCATCGTGGTGGTCGAAAAGGACGGAATCCAAAAACAGGTGAATCTGTTGATTTATCTGCCAAATTTGTGCCACATTTCAAACCAGGAAAAGAATTGCGCGAACGCGTGAATAGTGCAAAAAAGAAATTTGAAATTAAGGTGTAAATGAGCAGTTTTTTGTATATTTAAGACATTTTGAGCAGGCTTCTCTCAGAATTATAACGCTCAGATTTAGGTCGCCTGCCATAGATGTCTTGTAAGTGGCATAACATTAAGTAACATAAACTTTCCCTTCTTTTATCTTTTCCGTTAGGATATTCATAAATCACTTAATTGTTAACGTCATAGATGCTAGAACTTCTTTTTCTACTCCTTCCTCTTGCTTTCCTATCTGGATGGCGTGCTTCTAAAAAACGTAGTAAAAAAGCACATAACGATAAACGTGAGTTATCTGATAATTTTGTTAAAGGTGTTAATTTTTTATTAAACGAGCAGCCTGACAAAGCATTGGAAGTTTTTCTTACGCATCCTGAAATAGATGAATATACTGCTGAAACCTATTTATTACTGGGTAATATGTTTCGCAATCGTGGTGAAGTTGATCGAGCGTTACGTGTTCATCAAAATTTAATTGGACGTTCTAACTTAGCTAGAGAGCAAAAAACGGCAGCTATGCTTGCTTATGGCGAAGATTTTTTTGCTGCAGGTATGTTGGATAGAGCAGAAAGTGTTTTCCAAGAGCTTATTGATGATAGTGATGGCGATATACAAGCGTGTGGAACATTACGCAGCATTTATGAGCAACTGCAAGACTGGGATCGTGCTATTGAAGTTGCTTATTGTTCAACAGCAAAGACAGGTGATGATCATAGTCGCCTTATTGTGCATTATTACTGTGAACTTGCAGAGCAAGAACTTGATAAAGGTAATGTACACCTTGTGGAGAATTACCTACAAGATGCAGCGAAAGTTTATGCGCAATCTAATCGTGCTTTAATTATTCAAGGTGACTTGGCAAATAGAAAAAGTGATTTTGCTTTAGCATTTGAGCATTATAAAACAGTGATTAAGGTTAACCCCGAGTTGATTGGTTTGTTGGATACGAGATTGATCGACGTTTCTAAGGAACTAGGAGGCGTTAATAAACTGGCTGATTTCTTATTGGAATGTTTCAATGCAGCACCGAATAGCACCATATTTGGCTATTTGATTCATCTTTCTTTGACACATGATATAGGTTGGGATATTCGACAAGAGTTGGAGCAGGGAGTGGAAAACTGTCAGCTCGATATTGGTGCTATTTTAGGTATCGTTAAGCTTTGGCGGGGAGATGAAAGAGAAAACAAATGCTCCAAGATACTTGAAGTGTCGTTAGAAAAATATCTTCAACATAAAGCGGAGTATATGTGTAACCATTGTGGTTATAAAATGACTAATTTTGTTTGGCGTTGTCCTGCGTGTCATCATTGGGATACTGTTGCACATATATAGAAATATAATAGATTTCCAGCTATAGACAAATAGGTAGTTATGACAAGTAAACTGATTGTTGCCTTAGATTTCCCTAGCGCACAGCAGGCATTAGATTTTGTAAGGCCTTTGACACCAAAGAGTTGTAAGCTCAAGGTTGGTTTTGAGC
>CAYNGN010000079.1:3204-8378 GCA_964396615.1 uncultured Thiothrix sp.
TTTTGTTGCGGCAGGGTCTGATTTTGTAAAACGTCTTGTTGATCAAGGGTTTGATGTTTTTCTTGATTTGAAATTTCATGATATTCCTAATACTGTTGCGGCTGCCTGTCGACGTTCAGCAAATTTAGGTATTTGGATGATGAATGTACATGCTTCTGGTGGGCAAAAAATGTTGTTAGCAGCAGTGGAAGCATTAAAAGAACAAGATGATGCACCTTTATTGATTGCAGTATCCGTTTTAACCTCTATGGACAATGCATCACTTTTGGATGTTGGTGTTAATCAGACAACCCAAGAGCAAGTGCTAAAACTGTCTATTATGAGCAAAGCGTGTGGTTTGGATGGTATGGTGTGTTCCGCCCAAGAGGCTGCTTTATTAAGGCAGAACTTAGGTGATGACTTTCTTCTTGTTACACCTGGTATTCGTCCTAAAGGTGCGAATCAGGGTGATCAGTCGCGTATTATGACACCAGAACTTGCCATTATGGCAGGTTCTAGCTATCTTGTTATTGGCAGGCCAGTGATGGAAGCCAATGACCCCTTGCAGCTTATAGAACAAATTAACATGTCTCTTAGCACTTTAAGTTTTTAGTAGCTATAAGCACTGATTAAGCTGCTTGTGTCAATTGTATAGAGTGTGTTGTTTTTACCATCAACAGTGACGGGTAGCAATATGCGTTGCTTGTTTGTTTGTATACGTCCAGTAATTTTACCCGAAGTGGTATCTATCCAGTGTAGGTAGCCTTGGCTATCCCCAACGACTATTAGAGAGCGGTTGATAATACTTGGTGCTGTTGGTTGGCGGCGTAGTAGGCTTTTATTTTCCCACTTTATATTACCTGTTAGTAACCCTAGTTTTCGGATTGTTCCTGTTTCATCACTAACATAAAGCGCTTCTTTATTAGCATCAATGCCTGAGTGGCTTGACAGGGGTAAACTCCAGCCTGTTTTTCCACTACGCATATCTATACCACTGACACGACCATGATAACCCGCGGTAAAAAGTGTTGTGCCAATAATTTTCATTTCTGCATCAAGATCAGTCAGTTTTGCTGCTTGATTAGTATTGCTTGCTGCTATTGACCAAATTTTATTGGCTGTTTTAGTTTCATAAGCAGTGATAGCTCCATCGTCAGCACCGCTAATAAGTAAAGGACCTGTTAAAATAGGGCTACTTGCGCCTTGTAATGATAATGTGGGTGTTTTATGACTGCGTTGCCACATAACACTGCCATTGTTGGCAGATAATAGATGAATTTTTCCGTTTAGCGTGCGAAAAGCAATTTTATTGTCTTTGCTGTTAGAAACAGATAATACTGGGCTGTTTAATAACGCAATCCATTGTGTTTGCCCTGTCTTAGCATTAAAGGCAATTACGCTGCCTTCCGCTGTACCAATAAAAATAGTGTTTTGATTAGCCTTAATGCCGCCCGTAATTCTTTCGCCTACTTCTTCTTGCCATAAGAGTACGCCAGTTTTTTTGTCTAAAGCACTGATGTTACTCCCTCCTGCACCATAAAGTATATTTTCTAGTATAAGTAGCTGTACCTTATCATTTTTTATTTTTTTATTGGATGCAAGTTGCTGCTTCCAGAGTAGTTTAGGGTGTGTAGTTGCTACTATCGAAGTAAGTGGTGTTGGTTTTTGTTTGGCTGTTTGTCCTGTGGAAAATTTATCTGGTAATGCAGATAACTGACTACATCCACTCATGTTAAGGCTAAGAATTGAAATGGCTACAGCTGCCCCTGCTTTCCTCATTCCCCATTGCACGTGATTTAAGCTCCTGTATTAAGATTATCGAGTTTCATTTTTAGGTATCTTGGTGGTGTTGCGTTTGGTATGTTGCTGTTACTTAAGATTGCTTTTTGGTAAGCTTTAGCGGCCTCTTTAGGTTTATTTTGTAAGGCTAATAAGTCACCTTTAAGTTCGTCAACGAGGCTGGTATAAGCCTTGCTAAACGTATTGGCGAGTTGTGCTGCGGCTTTTTCAGGTTGTTTTAAACTAAGATGAAGACGTATCAGCCTTATTTGCGCAAGTTCTTTTAGATTTTGATCCGCTGTGTTGTTTACTACCCAGCTAAGTTCTGTGATGGCTAGTGTATCATTGCCTTTTTCAGCAGCATGTTTAGCGGTTGCTAAGGCAGATAGTGTTGCGTAAGGGCTTGAGCTATGGTCACGCTTTAATGTGCTAAGTGACTCTGTGTCAAAATTTTTATTCGTCTTGCTGTAGAGTGCTGAAGCTTCTTCGCTGGATGATTTTTGATGGTTTTTCCATTGTTGCCAGCCAAAAATACCTGCGATAGCAAGCGCAACGCCAGCAATAACGGATGTTCCATTTTCTTTCCACCATTTTTTTATTTCTTCAGCTTTTTCTTGATCTGTTTTTAGCTCTGTCATTCTATTGTTTTAACCTATTTTTAACCTATTTTTAACCTATTTCTAACCTAACTGTTAATAATATGTGCGATTAGTTCGCTTTGATTGAGTGTGGTTTGTTCTTCGCGTTTGCGTAGTGGTTTAATAGCAATTGTGTTGTTGCTCACTTCGTCATCGCCCATAATGAGTGCATATTCTGCACCTGATTTATCAGCACGTTTTATTTGTGATTTAAAGCTGCCACCACCACAGTTACAAATGATGTGTAAGTTTGGAAGCTTTTCACGCATTATTTCCGCTAAAGGCATTCCCATTTGTTGTGCAGACTCACCGACCATTACAAAGTAATAATCAGGTTTTTTCGCTATAGTTTGTATGCCTTGTACTTCCATAAGTTCAAGAAGACGCTCTATGCCCAATCCAAAGCCAGATGCAGCTGTTTCTTTGCCGCCTAGTTGTTTGATGAGCGCGTCATAACGACCTCCACCACAAACCGTTCCTTGTGAGCCTAACTCATCAGTAACCCATTCAAAAACAGTTTTAGAATAATAATCTAGTCCACGTACCAAGCGTGGGTTTATAGTATAAGCTACATTCATGCTATCGAGCAGTTGTTTGAGTTGCTCAAAATGGGCTACTGAATCTTCATCAAGATGCTCTAGAATACTTGGTGCATTTGCTATAAGGGTTTTCATTGTCGTATTCTTACTATCTAGAATACGCATAGGATTGCTTTGTAAGCGTCGTGTAGAATCTTCGTCTAATTGGTTGATATGGGCAGAAAAATAGTCAATCAGTACCGTTTTATAGTGCTGCTTAGATGTTGGAGAGCCAATGGAATTTAGCTCAAGTCGAATATTTTTAAGGCCAAGTATTTTCCATAAGCGAGCGGTGAGAGCAATAAGCTCAGCATCAATATCAGGCCCTGCAATACCAACTGTTTCGACACCAAATTGATGAAATTGTCGGTAGCGTCCTTTTTGTGGTTTTTCACGACGAAACATTGGACCGCTATACCACATGCGACGTTGTTGATTGTGAAATAAACCATGTTGTATGCCTGCTCTAATACATCCAGCCGTACCTTCAGGACGAAGTGTCAGGCTTCTATTATTACGATCAGTGAAGGTATACATTTCTTTTTCAACAATATCAGTTACTTCACCAATGGAACGGATAAATAACTCAGTTGATTCTAGTATGGGCATACGGATTTCTTGATAACCGTAGCTACTCAGTAATGCTCTAAAGGTGTCTTCTAGTTGCTGCCATGCCGCTGATTGTTCTGGCAAGATGTCGTGTACACCGCGAATAGATTGAATGTTTTTAGCCATAATATTTGCTTAATTACTCGATACTGAAGTTCGCAACACTGCCTTTTATATATTCGCTAATATCTTTTTCTTCACCATTAACGTAGACCTTGACACCATTAGCACTGCCTATTCTAAATTTTACAGGGGGAGATAATGTGAGTTCTTTTTCACTATTAGCGGGATTCAGTGCTTCAAAAACAGTTTTTTTGTCTTTACCCTGAATCCTTATCCAAGCCTCATTTGCAAATACAAGTTTTAGTTTGATGTCTCCTACTGTAGGTGGAGTTGTTTCTGTATTTGTATTATTTGTTTCGTCTTCTGGTTTATTCTCTGTAGTGCTTTCGCTGACTTCTTGAGTAGCAGGTGTTGTATCTGTGGTATCTGTATTTTCTAGTTGTGTTGAGGAAGATGTAGCCGTGGCATCCATGTTTTCTGGTTGTACCGATGCAGTTGTGGTATCTAGATTCTGGTTGTTTTCTATATCATTTGTTGTATTGGTTGTTTCAGGTTTGTTTGAAATAGGTAGGTTACCAGGTATGTTACCTGTCAAAGCATTGACATCAATAAGATTTTCACCAGGTAGTTTATTGCCTTGGGTGCTTTGTTCTGATGAAAAGCTAGCCCATGTGTCTTTCATCCATTGGTTAATGGTGGGTTGCATGGTAATAAGCCCTACAATACCTAACAATAAAGCAAGCACACCTAAACGAATACTTGATTCTGATAATAGCGGTGGCTTTACTTCCCCAGATTTTTTGTTAAGTGAGTAGTGATATGAGGCAGTGGTGGACGGCTTGCCGCCGTGTAACTTGTCATAGATTTTTATTGCTTCAGTAGCATCTTTGTCTGCTAAGCGAGAATAAGTGCGTAAATAGCCGCGTACATAAGGAGGTTCTGGGAGCTTATCAAACTCTTCATTTTCTAGTGCCTTTACTGATGATACAGGTAGGCACAATGCTTCAGAGACTTGCTCATGTCCTAAGCGAGCATCCGTGCGATACTGGCTGAGTAGTTGAGTCAGAGCACCTGCTTGAATAGGGGCTTCTGATGTACTTTCAGTCTCTTTATTTTCCGTAGACATAATACTAAATCCGTTATTGCAGTTGTAATGCTTCCTTACTATTAGGGAAGGAGCGCAGAAGTTTGTTAGTACATATATCTGCTTGTTTCATTTCTCCAAGCTGAGTATTAATGAGCTTGCAGAGATTAAGTGATTTCGCACTTTCGCTTTTGGTGATTGCAGTATAGCGAAATAAATAAGCCTGCGCGCGCGAATACTGGCGACTATCATATGATAGTTTAGCCATAGCATAAAGAGCAGAAGGAAAGTTTGCGCGTTTTTTCAATGCGCTATGCAAGTAATTTTTGGCTTTGGAAAAATTCCCTGCGTCACCAGCACAAACTCCTGCGTTGGTATAAGCATATTCGGGGGTTTTGTATAAAGGGTCTGAAAAGGCGATAATGAAATACCCCTCAGCAGCAG
>CAYNGN010000080.1:0-8360 GCA_964396615.1 uncultured Thiothrix sp.
AGGGAGTTATGGCGCTGTTTTTTCAACGCGAGATTAAAAATACTTGATATCTTATCTTATGTAGCTTAATTGACTTCATAATGGTAAGAGTTATTGTCGTAGGGCTTTATATGTTGTTAAATAACAACACATTTATCTATTTATACTTTTATATAAGTTATTAATAAATAACATATTAGTTTTTTATTGATCTGCTTTTAGCTAAGAAGTCGCTAATTTACATTCATTTTTCGACATTGCTGTGTTGTTTATGGCATACTACTTTTAGTGAATAGGGGAACAGCACTGTATTTGGGCTTGGATATTTGTTATTTTTTTCATTAGCTATACTTATTAAATTTATTAATGTTACTCTTCATGAATATTTATATTTCATTGTTTCAATATGATTTTATAAGGCTATGGGTCAGTCAACATTAATGTTATTGAGTAGGTTATATAAATATAATGATGATGATAACAATGGCTCACAGCAATGTGAGTAGACTCATTTAAGCAAATTTTGATGTGATGCTGATTACTGTATACCTAATTTAATACTCTCAACATGGTTTTTTGTTATGACAACACAGAAAGAAAAAGGTCATGCTTTAGATGTTCCACCTAAGTTGCAACAACTACCAGGGCGCTCTAGCAATAAATTGCAAGGGAGGCTTTATAGTAATGCGGGACGGGGCTATGATCGAGAGTCATTACAAAAGATGTCAGCTGAGGGGGGACGTACCTTAGTTGCTTCACAAGAAAAGGATCAAGGTCAGAATCAAGATAAAGAAAAAAACGTAGTCAGTGCAGAAGCCGTTGTCTCTCATGCTACGGCTAGACATGAAAATAATAACAGCAGTAGCAGCATTAAAAAATATCTTTCAGGCGCGTTATTATTCTTGGCAGGGATTGTGGTTGGTAATGTTGTTATTCCATTATTTACTGTTAGTGAAAATCTAGTTATTACGGATCGTTCAGTTAGTACAGAAAAAGTACCCGTGGAGGAAGGTAATAATGCAGCTAATCATTCAATAGAGTCTGAAATTACTTCAATTACTCCAATTACTTCTAGTGGCACAGAGGAAGAAGTAGGGTGCAGTATTGCTGATTTGAGTGATGATACAAAAGGTTGTTCTGCTGTTACTAATATTGACTCAATAACATCAGAAGTATCCATAGAAGGAAAAGAAGGTTGTAGTATTACTGCATTAAGTAGTGCTTCTAAAGGCTGTTCTGCTGATTTTGGAACAAATAATTCTACTAATAGTGCTTCTGGTATAACAAATCTTAGTAACCTTAAATAACATAGCTAATCAAGGCTTAAGCTAATCACCTATTCCGTCTGAAAGCATATCTCATCAATTTTGTGACTCAAGTCCGTATCCTTTAGGAATGGGGTAATTCTGCTATTGGTGATAGCACTGACCTTTCTAAGAAATTATTTAAGTGAAAAACTATATATTTCGTTTTTATAGTGGTTCTATGAAAGAAAATCACATTTTTACAGCACTTTGTCGGTAAAAATTAGCCATTTGCCGTAAAAAAATTCATAATGTATAAAAATATAGCAATCAGCAAGGATAACGCCTTTTGGTGTTTATTATCTTTGGGGTGTGCAAATTAAGGAATAAGTACTGATGACAGAATTATGTCTGTTATTTAATGCTTATTCTTAAAGGGTCTGTTGATAAATCTAAGGAATTAATGTGAAAACAATAACAATAACAGCATCCGTTATACTCTTTCTTTCTTCATTTCAGCTTTCTAATGCTGATGTATTAAAGACGTATACCGTTATAAAATATAATAAAAATTCAAGTAGTAAGGCGATTATTTATCATGATCCTACTATTCATTCTCGTATTATTAGTGTTTTGCCTACGGGTAGTAAAGGGGTTGTGGCAATAGCAAAACCAAGAAAATACAGTAAAAAATTATGGCAAAACGTGTCTTGGAAAGGAAAGACGGGGTGGGTGTTGTTCAAATACCTCAAGTATGACAAAGATACATCAAGGAAAGTAAACAAACAGTCTTGTTATGTTAATAAGCTCACTGTTTGTTTGTAGGCTTAGCGGTTAAGTAAATAACTCAGGTAAATGAGGTTACTTTCTTATCTTATCTGAGATTATTTTTAAAGTGTCGTACTATTTTCTAAATGTGTTTCAATTTCTACCAGTGTTTTGATCAGTAGTGTTTCCATTTTTTGCAGTGCTTCTTCATTAGGGTGGTTTCTGCCAAGTTTATCAATAAACTGATAAAGTTTTTCAGCGCCAATATTGCCTGTTACACCTTTCAGTGTATGTATCAAGCGTCGTGCATCATCATGATTGCCACTGTCAATTGCAGCACGTAGTTTGCTAATGTCTTCAGCATGTTCTGCTTTAAAGCGTCGCCATATTTTCTCTAATAACTTGCCATTACCAGCAACACGTTTTAGTCCTCGATCTAGGTCTATTAAAGGTGTTTGGTTTTTTTTGATAGGTTTTGGATCAAGAAATTTAGCGAGAGTATGATAAAGAAGATTAGGGTCGATGGGTTTGCTTAAATGCGCATTCATGCCTGCTGCGAGTGATTTTTCCTCATCACCCTCCATTGCATCAGCAGTCATTGCTATAATGGGTAATACCTCTGCGGAGTACTGACCTCGTATGAGTCTACACGCAGTAATCCCGTCCATTTCAGGCATCTGAATATCCATCAAGATCAAATCAAAATGATCTGTTTCTACAGCAGCTACCCCTTCACGTCCATTATTAGCGATACTAACGGTGAGGCCAATATAGGTGAGTAAGCCACGTGCTATTTCTTGATTGATCGTATTATCTTCAACAACAAGTACGTTGCCTGATAAATTTTCGATAATAGAATCGTGAGCCTCTTGTTGTATTTGTTGTTGCTCAACAGAGGCGAGTTTAAAGGGTAAGTTGAAGAAAAATTCGGTGCCTTCGCCTATTTTACTTTTTACCCCAATATCGCCGCCCATTTGTTCAATAAGGTGTTGGCTAATAGAGAGTCCAAGCCCAGTTCCTCCATAACGCCTAGAGGTTGATACTTCCGCTTGCTCAAAAGGTTGAAAGAGTATTTTTAGTTGTTTTTGTTTTATGCCAATCCCTGTGTCTTTAACTGAAAAATGAATACTGATATCGTTATTTTTACCTTCATCGTCATTTTTTTGTTTAAGTGAGGCAGTGACGATCACCTGTCCTTTGGGAGTAAATTTAAGTGCATTTTGTGTTAGGTTTAGTAATACCTGTCCAAGACGTAGTGGATCACCAATAAGCCATTGGGGGATATTGGGATCAATGATTATTTTGCGTTGTAGTTTTTTATTGTGTGCTTCTACTGTTGTTAGGCTGCTTAGGCGATCAAAGACAGCCATGCAGTCAAAGGCTGTACTATCAATATGTAGTTTTCCAGCTTCTATTTTTGAGAAATCAAGGATGTCATTAATAATGCCTAGTAATGAGCTAGAAGAATCCTGAATTTTATGCAAATACTCTCGAACTTGCGCTCTCGGTTTTGGGTGTACTTGTAATGCAAGGTGTGCTAACCCCATCACGGCATTCATTGGAGTACGTATTTCATGGCTCATATTGGCAAGGAAACGTCCTTTAGCACGGCTGGCTTGTTGTGCTTCATGGCTGAGTTTTTGTATTTTTACTTCAGCACGTTTGCGAATGGTAATGTCCCAGCTGATACCGTATAACTTATCAGGGTCTTCTTCTACACCATTAACTAAGATGCTAGAGGCATGGGTATAGCGTATTTCATCATTTGGATGTAGCGTACGGTACTCAATGGAGCGTGCCTGAGCTTGCTCATTATTATCACTATTATATTTATTATCCTCATACAGTGCCTGTATACTTTCTTCGATGAGTTGGTGATCATCGGGGTGAATACTGGCTAACCACTCTTCAACGGGGATATCTTTTTTTTCTGGTAGCCCATGAATATGGCGCATTTCGTGATTAAAATGTAATTTTAGTTGGTCTTTTTCCTCGATGACCAGTTCCCACACGCCAATAGCAGCCGCTTTTGAAGCTAATTCAAAACGTTGGTTGAGTTCTTTTAAACGTTCTTTGCGTACATTGAGTTGTTTTTTACGGTTCTTTAGTTGGTTTTTTTGACATTTTAAGTACCAACTCCAGCTTATTACCCCTGCTGTGAGCATCAGTAATGCAAGTGCTGCGACTATGTTCCATATCCAGCGGTAATCATTGACGCTAGGTTGGTTTTTTAGTAACCATTCATCAACGAATGCTTGTTGTTGGTGTGCGGGTAAATTTAATAGACTTTTATTGAGAATGCTTCGTAATTCAGGCCAATCTTGGCGCACAGCGAGACCTATTTTCATGCTAACAGGTAATTGCCCAACAATACGCAGTGTATGAAAAGGTGTTTGTTTTAGCTGAAAATTTGCTCGGGTGTTACTGATAATAATGGCATCAATTTTTTTCTTTGCTAATGTGTTGAGTCCTTCTTCAAGAGTGGTTACTTCAACAAAATCAATATCAGGGTATTTGTTGAGTACATCCCATGTGTAACCTGTGCCTTTAATGAGTGCTATTTTTTTATGTTTTAGTACGTAAATATTGTCAATAAAATTTTCTTGGTCATGATGCATTACTATTGCTAGTTGGCGTTCTAGAATAGGGTGAGTAAAGATATGAGTCGTAGGAATTGTGATGTCTGCGCTATCTGTGGCAATGACATCAATAGTACCTTTTTGGGCTTTTCTGAGTACATCTGTCCAGTTTTTGCTAGGAACGGCTTTAAAGGTTATACCTATTTGCTCGCTTAGGTGAAGGAGGAGTGTAGGCACAATTCCCTCATATTGGTCTTCGACAGTGAATACGCCATAGGGAAGCCAATGAGGATTACTGGTAAAGCGAATCGTTTTATGGTGTTTTAGCCATTCTTTTTCTGTTTGCGTTAACGTTATTTTATCTACAGGGAATGTCGGTGTATTGCTTATTTCAGCCGCACGAAGACCTTGAGAGTAAAAAATAATGCTAACAATGGCAAGTAAACGTAAAAAAGGCATAACGGGTCTTGTTTGAGTGTTGCTGCAAAACGCCTTGATGTCTTTAACTGGACGGGCGCAATTTAGGAAAAAATCATTGGATGATATACTGATGACATAAAATTATACAATTCATAATATTACCTTATGATTAAAAAAGCTATTTTTTATATTGCTATTCTTTTAGCTGGCATTGATGTAGCGTCATGGGTAGCTGACAGTATGCATTAAAACGACACGCTGCTTCAACACCTGCAATGGCTATTTTTTCAGGGTTTTTATAGCGATCATAACTGGCATGCATTGCTCCTAATGCGGTGAGCGAACCAGAACCAGCCGCCCAAAAGTTACCTATTTCACTGACATTTCTATCACCTGTGACTTCATAAATACCCGAAGCATTGGCAATTAACATGTGTAACTGCATACTTTCTACGGGTTGATTATTGCCGCCATTTTTTGTCATTAAATAGTATTCCTTCTTAAAGATCTCATGCAACCTTAAGGTAGAGCGGTAGATTTCAGACAAGCCATTGAAGGTAAGATCTTTACCATGATCTTGTAAGGCGTGATCAAGCATTAGTTTACCCATTGAAAACCCTGTTAGAGCAAACCATGTATTCTTAAAGCGTATTATTTTATCAGAGTTTTCTTTATACTCAGCATCTTTTAATGTACTACCGTAGCTTGAGGTCGTATCAGCTGCAATCACTACTTTATTATTTTTTTTGACGACAACGATGACGGTCATAGATATTCCTTTGTTTTGTAAGTTACCGTTACATGCGGTATCAGATCAATTCATCAAGCATACTCGGTTTTTCAAAACTTATTGTCATTATTCTATTGACATTAGAATATTAGAGTATTATTATTTGCCGATGTTTGCTGATGATGAAGCGGTAAACATAGAATCTCCCCCATCCTCCTTTGGTGGTAGTATTAGCGCGATTCACTATGTTGTTAGTGTATCGCGTTTTTTTGCTCATTTTCTGGCAAGAATAAAAGCAAATTACCCTAAAACACTTGAGTATAGGCATGTATTGCCCTAGAATGTGCCGTCCTTAAAATATTTAAGAAAATTTCATGAGTTCAGCCTATTTAGTGTTTAGATAGTGTTGTTTTCATACATTTATAATGAGTGGAGTCTCGAAATGGGAACATTCAGTGCTAAAGCTGAAGAAGTAAGACGTGACTGGTTTTTGATAGATGCAGATGGTAAAACCTTAGGTCGCTTAGCGACTGAAGTTGCTTCACGTCTGCGCGGAAAGCATAAACCTATTTATACACCACACGTTGATACAGGTGATTATATTGTTATTATCAATGCTGAAAAAATCAAAGTGACAGGTAATAAGGCGAAAAATAAAGTCTATTACAAGCACACAGGCTATATTGGTAATTTGAAATCAATCACGTTTGAAAAGCTAATCAAGAAAACACCAGAGCGTGTTATTGAGATGGCGGTTAAAGGTATGTTGCCTAAAAACAAGCTAGGCAGTGCTATGTATAAAAAGATGAAAGTCTATGCAGGCCCAGAACATAATCATCAAGCGCAACAACCACAGCTACTAGAACTATAGGGTATAACCATGGCAGAAACACAATATTACGGTACGGGTCGCCGCAAATCTTCTACAGCGCGTGTCTTTATGAAAGCGGGTAGTGGAAAAATGAATGTCAATGGTATGGATGTTGACAGCTATTTTGGTCGTGAAACCTCACGCATGATACTACGACAGCCTTTAGCATTGACTGAGAACCTAGAGTCATTTGATTTTTATATGACGGTTAAAGGCGGTGGTGACAGTGGTCAAGCAGGAGCGATTCGTTTAGGTATCTCAAGAGCATTGCTTAAGTATGACGAAGGTTTGCGTCCTGAACTGAAAAAAGAAGGTTTCTTGACACGTGATGCACGTAAAGTAGAGCGTAAGAAAGTGGGGTTGCATAAAGCACGTCGTGCTACTCAGTTCTCTAAGCGTTAAGACGAAATATTTTTTACGTTTTATAAAAAAAGCCATTGCAGATGTTTTCTTCTGCAATGGTTTTTTTGTGCGGGAAATATAGGTGGATTTAAATGTTAAAAGCCATAGCTATAATCAATAGCTATGGGTTGGTTAGAAAAATATACTTAGTGGTGTTATAGAGTTAAGCTGTAGTAACAGTAACTATTATTGTGTCTTTATAAGTGCCTGCCTCAATTTTCGTAGCAGCATCTACCGCTTTAGGGTTAAGGGTTAGTGCAGTGGGTGACAGATTGCAGCTAGTTGTTACAGCCGTGCTGTTGTTTTTATTAAAAACTGTGTTTTCATACTTAAGACTGAAACTTGTTAGAACTTTACCAATGATTGTTGTGTGACTGAGCTTGTAGTCGTTTGTTGTTGAAAAGTTTACCTTGCAATTCCCAGCGATATTAGATTTAACACCAACGCCCCCAAGAGATATAATCGTCCCTGCTTTTATTGTCTCCATATCTAATGCTTTAGGTTCACCAAAAGCATCACCATAAAGCTCTAAAAGTTGTTCTTCGGCCACTACAAGTTCTATGTTTCTGTCAATGGCGATTGCTGTTGAGCTCAATGCTAAAAATAAGCTAGTTGCTAGTATGGTGTATGAATGTTTCATGATTGTTCCTTTTTTATTATTGTGGTTTATTTATATGTTTGTTGGGAATACAGGAAATATTTTACGCTAAGTAGATGAATAGATTATTAATCATTAAGGCTAAATTATACACTTCAGTTTTTTATTTATTAATGTGATTGCTCTAATTAATTGTGTAACTAGTTGTTTTCTTCTTTTTGAATTTTTTGTATTGTCGTATTTTGTGCTGCTTTGCTGGTTTATTTATCTTTATCGAGAAGCTAATGTCCAATGAAAGATAAAAAAATAACGGATGAATGGTTGTTAAATAACGTAATTAGTTTTCGATGACGTTGAGTTCTCCTAGTGAATGAATATTACCTTGTTTCTCAGGGATGCTAACACGTAGCTTTTTCATCGTTGGGTGATCAAATAGTTCTATGTGATAGTTTCCAGCGGGAACAGAAGGTAAGTGAAAACGTCCTGTTTTATTGGTGAAAAAAGCAATAATTTTGCCGCCTTCTTTTTCGGCAACCCATTGCCCGCCTTTAAATCCCATTGCTTCTTTCTTTTGATTAACTAAAGTGCCTGTGACGACTGTGCCTGATTTCCCACCTGCGATAAGGGTATAACTACTGTGGTAGCGAGGAATAAATTCAAACTCTGTTTTTTCTGGGTCATACCCAAAGGGTAAACCTCCTTCGTCAATACTAATACGTTGATATTTATACGCCTGAAGTAATACAACAGCAGGAGAGTTTTTATTTTT
>CAYNGN010000081.1:0-8258 GCA_964396615.1 uncultured Thiothrix sp.
GCGTTGTATTCATTATCCTATAGATGTTCAGATAATTACGTTCACATTTTTTGTTCCAGCCAGTCATGTGGATTATTTTTAAATCAGCAAGAACTCGCCGCGCTCAAACATACTTCTGATTAAAAAATAACACACATGACTAGCTTCTCTTTTTTGCACACAATTATCTGACTCTACTATAGCTCTTTGACTTAAAATATCGCCTCTGCTTAAAGAGGTAGCTGGTTTTGTCTCTAAGACTTTATCTCTAAGACATCCGTTTTTCAAAGTGCCAAACCTTTTTCTGCTAACGCTTGCGCCGTTTTGTAATGCTCTTTTATTTCACGACTCCATACTTCCAGTTGTTGTTTTAATACATCTTTTGATTTGTTGAGTTTCGCATTATAAACGATGTCTAACGCCTGCTTTTCTGATGCTAATCGCACATACAATGCTTGTTGTGCTTGCTGTAATAAAACACTGGCTTTTGCATTGGGCTGCTTTGCTATTTTTTTCTCAAGTTGTTGAACACTCTTACTTGCTGCTTTCAATGGCTCTAAATTCAATGTAATTAAACTATCAAACAATGCATTAACGAGTGCATAACGGCTTTTTGACAACGAAAAATCCAATTTAAAAGCGTCACCTTTTTCTGTCTTTTTAAATGGGTTAGGGTAATTATCAGGCGCTCCTTCATAACTTTCCATGCGAATAGGAAGCCGAGCAACTTCTTTATTAAGCAATAAATGCTGTCCTTCTAGCGACAACAAAAAATCAATAAACAGTTTTGCAGCTCCTGCATGAGGCGCATCTTTAATAAGCCCAATACTCGCAGGAAACATAATGGCAGGCTGGGTATAGGTAAAATTGACAGGAAAATGCTTTGCTTGTGCCGACAACCCATAATAATCCACCACAATACCAATACCAAACTGACCATTTTTAACACCTTTAGGCACATCACTACTTTTAGCCGTCACTTTTCTTACATGACTCCCTATTTGTTGGAGTAATTGCCACCCCTTGTCCCAACCCTGTGTTTGTAAAATACTTTCTACTGCGACATGTGTTGTCCCAGAACGTGCTGGAGAACTCATTCCAATAAGCCCTGCGTATTTAACATCAGCAAGATCAATCCAGTTTTTAGGTGGGTCAACACGATTACTTTTCAGGTAAGGAACATTCCACATCAGCCCTACGCCCGTAAAGGCAAAACCAGAATAAAGATGATCAGGATCAGACACAGGAATACCAGCAATTTGTCGCGGGATACCTTGAATCGCAGGCTTATAAGGTGCCAATAAATCATCGGCTTTTAAAATTTCATAGGCATCAATAGAGGTTGCCCAAAATAAATCAACCGTATTTTCACCTTTTTTTTGTTTGAGATAATCCACCCCTTCCTTTGTTTTCATTTTATGCACTTGAATCGCATATTCTGGATGATGATATTCAAAGGCACGACGAAAGCCATTTATAAATTTAGCAGGATAAGGTGAAATAATAACAATTTTCTCCTTCATTACTTTTTTTCTAGTATCTGCGTAAAGATTGGTAGTTTTGCAACACAAAAAAAGAATAATGAGTAGCGATAAAAAATAAAAAATGTTTATTTTTTCATCAACCCAATGAATTTTAATCATAATTTAACCTTATTAGTAAAAAAAGATAATTATATTTTCGTTGTAAAAATACCACCGACATATTATAAATAACCACATAACTTTTTAACTTAGTGGTGTTTTTTAAAAGATAAAAGGTAAACCCCAAGGCTAAAGCGTTTTTTATAAAACGGCCCCCATAATTAGGATTGATATATATGGCATTTAAACGAATCAGTTTGAAGTCTAAGTTAGTGATGATGTTGTTAGGTGTGTCATTATGTAGCATTTTAATTGTTGGCTACCAAGGCTTAAGAAATGGTAAAGAAGCCTTAACGACTCGCATCTATGACCAGTTAACCAGTGTTCGTGAGAGCAAACGCTCACAAATACAATCGTTATTTGCTGATTTAAATGGACAGGTCAAATCACTGGCGGTTGATCATACCATTATTCGTGCCATGCGTGATTTTAACTCCGCTTATAAAAGACTGGCAAATACAACGCTTAATAATGAAGAACTCGACAAACTAAAGGCTTATTACCGCGATGAATTTATTCCTCGTCTAGAAAAAAATATAAAAGGCAAACCACTCCTTGAAAACTATCTTCCCAACTCTCCCGCTGCCCAGTATTTGCAATACCATTATATTGCTCACAATGACGCTAAAGTCGGTGAAAAAAACAATCTAGATGATGCAGGTGATAAGAGTTATTACAGTGGTCTTCATGCCTACAATCACCCTGTACTGAATGAAATTGTAAAAAACTTTGACTACTATGATTTATTCTTGATTGATATTGAGACTGGCAATATCGTTTATTCTGTTTATAAAGAGACTGACTTTGCCACCAGTCTAAAAAATGATGTCTATCGTAGTAGCAACCTCGGTAAGCTCTATCAACAAATCCAGAACACGCAAGATTATGGCAACGTTCAGCAGGTTGATTATGATTTCTATCGGGCTTCTTATGGCGCACCCGCTTTTTTTGTTGGCACAACGATCTTCGATGAGGATAAAAAACCCATTGGTATCGTCGCTATTCAACTTTCCAATGAAAAAGCCAGCAATATCATGACCGGCAATAAAGGCTGGAAAAAACAAGGCTTAGGTGACACGGGCGAATCTTATCTTGTGGGTGCAGATTATTTAATGCGCTCCGATACACGCCTACTCTCTTCAGATGAAAAATTTAAGGAGGGTCAGTGTTATGCAACCCAAGCCATTGGAAACTTAGTCGTCGGTGGAGCAACAGCACAACGTATTTGTGATTTAAACACCTCAGTATTATTACAAAAAATAGATAATACCATTATCAGCAAAGCCTTAAGCGGTCAAACAGGCACAGAAGAAATTAAATCTTATTCAGGTAAAGAGGCGCTGGCCGCCTATGCACCCTTACAAGTGGGCAATGTGAAATTTGCCATTGTGTCACAAATTGATCTCGAAGAAGCCAATCAACCCATTGTAATGTTCCAAAAAGAACTGGGAATTTCCACTGTTATTCAAGCCAGTGTCATTACTTTTTTAGCCATGACATTAGCTTACTTCTTTACCAAACCCTTTGGTATCTTGATGCACGGCGCGCGTAAACTCAGTAAAGGCGATGCTGATATTCATATTGAACTTGATAGCAAAGATGAGTTTGGTGAGTTAGCACGGGTGATGAATGACGCAGGAAAACTCATTCAAGACCAACAGAAAGAAATTGAGCGCAAAGAACATGAAAACAAAACCTTACTGTTAAATATATTGCCTGAAAAAATCGCTAATCAATTAGCACATGGCAAAACACGTATTTCAGAAAAAGTATCCAACGTTTCAGTGGTATACACCACCTTAAAAGGCTTTTCAGAAAATATTGAAGACATGTCTCCTGAACATGCGATCACCCTACTCAATGAGCTAATGGAAACCTTTGATGCCGCAGCAGAAAAATATGATGTTGAAAAGGTAAAAACAATTGGCGATAGTTACTTAGGTGCATCAGGCTTAAATATCAGCCGACTTGATCATGCCAATCGTTGCGTGCAGTTTGGCTTAGAATTATTAGCACTTATTAGTAGCTTTAACCAACGTCACCAGACCCAATTTTCGCTACGCATCGGCATTCATTCTGGTGGCGTATTAGCAGGCGTGGTTGGCACACGCCATTTTGCCTATGACCTATGGGGTGAAACGGTCAATATCGCAGGACGCATTCGTTTTGAAGCCCCGCCTAATTCATTGATTATTACCGATGAAGTTTATTCTCGCCTAACAGATCACAGTGTCTTTCAGCACAAAAAAACGATTACAACACAAGGTATGGGAGAACTCGATATCTGGATTTATAGCAGTACAAACCTTAGCGAAAATCCTTCTGCGAAAAGCGAGGTCAATGAGAATACAATGGAAAATACTCAGAATAAATCCACTCATATCCATTTAGCTTAATTCAGCTTAGTTCATCATTAACAGCACTAAAACGGTTTTTTTATGAATCTTGGTTTTGATCAAAATTGGTTTGCATGGGGATTAGGACTTATTGTCATTTTCCCTGTCTTGGTTATTCTTATTGGTGAAACCATTCACCATTTAGAAAAATCGTATACCCCCTTGGCAATGGAATGGGCTGCTGTATTCCGCTTTTTACAGCGTTTTGTCATGCCGCAGTTAGTGCTACTGCTGATTATGACCCGAATACTTGAATTACCTGTTGATAATGTTTTTGTCAAAATCGTCGAAACCCTATTGTGGATATTTATTATCCATTTCTCAATGACATTGGTCAATTTAGTGTTATTTTCCGATTCGGGAAAAAGCAGTTGGCAAATAAAAGCCCCCAAGTTATTACTCGACTTTGCCCGTGCCGTTGTTGTCTTAATTGGTGGTGCCATTGTATTGTCTTATGTGTGGGGTTTTGAACTGGGGAAAATGCTGGCAGCCTTAGGGGTCGGTTCTATTGTCTTAGGGCTTGCGTTACAAGATACCTTAAGCTCACTACTGTCTGGTTTTGCCTTGATTGCCTCACGCCAGTTTAAAGAAGGGGATTGGTTAGAAATTGGCGAGCATATTGGCAAGGTTATACATATCAACTGGCGCAGTGTTACCTTACTTAATCGCGATGAAGATATTATTATCCTGCCAAACTCAGATCTCGCTAATGGCAAATTCGTTAACTTCTCTAATCCTTATCCTCGGCATGTTGAAAGCATTTTTTTTGATTTTTCCTTTGATGATGCGCCCTATAAGGTCAAAGAAATACTGATTGAAGCAGCGCTTAAAACGGAAGGTATTTTGTCTGATCCATTACCACAGGTGTTCTTAATCTCTTACGATGAATTCACGATACGTCATCAAATTCGTTTTCATATTGCGCATTATACAAATCTGCCACAAATTAGGGATCGTTTTGTCTCCAGTATTTGGTATGCCGCAGAACGAGGTGGTATAACCTTCCCTACCCGCTCCCATGAAGTTACCTTGATGAAGCCAGCGCCTGAAGCTGAGCCAGAATATAAACGTTTCTTAGCCTTGTTTTTGGATTCGTCTTTATTTCGCGGACGCGATAAGAAAATATTAACCGATATGGCAAAACAGGCGGCTTCACTACACTATGGTTCGCATGAATTTATCATTCAACAGGGCGATGATTCCGATTGCTTTTTTATGTTAATCAATGGATCGGCCAAAGAAGTTTATACCGATGTAGCAGGTAATGAGCATGATATTGCCAATCTGGAACCAGGAGAATTCTTTGGACTGGTTAGCTTGGTTAAAAATGAAGCAGATCGCACCTCTATTATTGCGACTTCGGATGCTGAAGTCATAGAAATAGATGAAACGCAAGCACATCGCTTATTTGAAAATGACCCTCGCTTATCAACCTTTATTGAACAAAAAATAGAAAATGGTAATCATGAACTTGATGCAATAGAAGCAAAATTAGTTGATTAATTATTTTTTAAATAAAATAAATAAAAATGATAATAATAATGATCATTCATTTTTTTAGCATGTTAACGAATACACACTTTATTCCATTTGAACAACAACTAACCAATTCATTTCTCGATAAAACTATTATTAATAGAAGGTAATAAGTATATTTTGATTGTGCAGATCTTATATATCTATAAGATCGCTCAATCCATATTCAATTTACTTAATATTTTTATTTAAAATAATTATTAAATCTCAAGGATGCGAGGATTTATATAAATGGCATTTAAACAAATCAGCCTGAAATCTAAATTAGTGATCATGCTACTCAGTATTTCACTGTGTAGTATTTTGATCGTTGGTTATCAAGGCCTAAGAAATGGTAAAGAAGCGCTCACTACACGTCTTTATGATCAATTAACCAGTGTACGTGAAAGCAAACGTTCACAGATACAAGCACTCTTTTCTGACCTACAGGGTCAAGTAAAATCATTAGCCGTCAATCATACCGTTATCCGTGCAATGCGTGATTTTAATTCAGCCTATAAGCGCTTAGATAAAAAAACGCTGGATAATGATCAAATGAAGACCTTGAAAAGGTATTATCAAGATGAATTTATTCCCCGCTTAGAAAAAAATATCCACGGCAATCCACTACTGGGAAATTACTTTCCAAGTTCTCCTGCCGCCCAATACCTACAATACCATTACATTGCTAATAATAATGCTAACGTTGGCGAAAAAAGCCAGTTAAATGATGCAAGTGACAAAAGTTATTACAGTGGTGTTCATGCTTACAATCATCCTGTATTTAACGCTATTATAAAAAACTTTGGCTATTACGATTTATTTTTAATTGATATTGAAACAGGCAATATTGTTTATTCTGTTTATAAAGAAACCGACTTTGCGACGAGTCTCAAAGAAGATACCTATCGCAGTAGCAACCTTGGTAAGCTATACCAAAAAATCAAAAATACACAAGACCACGGCAATGTTCAGCAAGTTGATTATGACTTCTACCGCGCCTCGTATGGCGCGCCTGCATCCTTCTTTGGCAGCACTATTTTTGACGAAAATAAAAAACCCATCGGCATCGTCGCCATTCAACTATCCAATGAAAAAACCAGTAATATTATGACAGGGAATAAAGGCTGGAAAAAACAAGGCTTAGGCGATACGGGAGAATCATATATTGTCGGTGCTGATTATTTAATGCGCACTGATGCCCGTTTACTCTCTTCTACTGAAAAATTTAAACAAGGTCATTGTTATGCAACACAAGCAATAGGCAACTTACTTATTGGTGGAGACAACGCCCAAAAAATTTGTGAGCTTAAAACATCGATACTGTTACAAAAAGTCGATAGCCCCATTATTAGTAAAGCATTAAGTGGGCAAACAGGCACAGCAGAAATTAAATCCTATTCAGGTAAAAAGGCACTTGCCGCTTATGCCCCCTTGCAAGTAGGTCAGGTAAAACTTGTCATTGTGTCACAAATTGATCTTGCCGAAGCAAACCAACCTATTGTCGCTTTTCAAAAAGAACTAGGTATTTCAGCGGTTATTCAAGCCAGTGTTATTACCTTCTTAGCGATGACACTCGCCTATTTATTCACCAAGCCATTTGGTATTTTAATGAGTGGTGCGCGTAAACTCAGTAAAGGCGAAGCGGATATTCATATTCAACTCGATAGTAAAGATGAGTTTGGTGAGTTAGCTGAGGTAATGAATAGCGCGGGTCAACTCATTCAGGAACAACAACAGAAAATAATACAAAAAGATAAGGAAAATAAAGTACTTCTGTTAAATATAGTCCCTGAAAAAATAGCGAAACAACTGGAACATGGAAAAACACATATTGCAGAAAAAATATCCAATGTTTCGATTGTTTATACAACATTAAAAGGATTTTCAGAAAATATTGACCAAATGACCCCAGAGCAAGCAATTAATCTCATTAATAAACTCATCGACTCTTTTGATGCGGCAGCAGAAAAATACGATATTGAAAAAGTAAAAATGGTCGGTGACAGTTATCTTGGCGCATCAGGTTTAAACATTAGCCGCTTAGACCATGCAAATCGGTGTGTACAGTTCGGACTCGAATTATTAGCGATCATTAGTAGTTTTAACCAACGTCACCAAACAAATTTTTCCTTACGCATTGGCGTTCACTCAGGCAGTGTCCTAGCAGGTGTGGTTGGCAAACGTAATTTTGCCTATGATTTATGGGGTGAAACCGTTGATATTGCTGGGCGCATTCGTTTTGAAGCTCCGCCTAATTCATTAATTATTAGTGATAACGTTTATTCCCGTTTAAATGATCGGAGTGCTTTTCAGCAGAAAAAAACCTTTAAAACACAGGCAATGGGACAGTTACAGATTTGGACGTATACCAGTTCAACTCCTCCTAAACTCAATACAAACAAGCCGTCATCACAGATACAGCTAGCCTAAACAATCACTAAAATGGATTTTAGTATGAACCTTGATTTCGATCAAAATTGGCTGGCATGGGGGTTAGGCTTAATTGTCGTCTTTCCTGTCCTTGTTATCCTTATTGGTGAAACCATTCATCATTTAGAAAAAGCCTATACGCCTTTAGCCATAGAATGGGCGGCGATATTTCGCTTCTTACAACGCTTTGTCATGCCGCAGTTAGTATTACTGCTCATCATGAGCAAAATACTTGAATTCCCCGCTGATAATATTTTCGTCAAAATTGTCGAAACCTTATTATGGATTTTTA
>CAYNGN010000082.1:0-8210 GCA_964396615.1 uncultured Thiothrix sp.
AACGCCGCCGTTTTTTAAAAACATTGGCAATGGGAAGCGTTGCAGTAGGAACAGGTATTGGTTTAGAGCAAGCCTTAGCACGCCCTAGCAACAAAGAAGACACCTTAACCGAACTCAAAGACATAACGACTTATAATAATTTTTATGAGTTTGGCTTTAGTAAATCAGCACCGGCTAAAAATGCACATCGTTTAACCACTTCACCTTGGACAGTCACGATTGACGGTGCTTGCAAAAAACCAGGTGAATACACGCTTGAAGATATTCTAAAACCACATGCAATAGAAGAACGAATTTACCGTTTACGGTGTGTAGAAGGCTGGTCTATGGTGATACCGTGGCAAGGCTTTTCATTAGGCGACTTGTTAAAACGCTTTAACCCTACTGCCAACGCAAAATATGTGCGTTTTAGCACACTACATCGTCCTACAGAAATGCTTGGGCAAAAAACAGATGTCCTTGAGTGGCCTTATACCGAAGGCTTGCGCATGGATGAGGCGATGAATCCATTAGCGACCCTTGCAACGGGTCTATACGGCAAAAGTCTGCCAAAACAAAATGGTGCGCCATTACGGCTGGTTGTACCCTGGAAATATGGTTTCAAAAGTATTAAATCCATTGTACATATCCGCTTTGTAGAAAAACAGCCCACCTCAAGCTGGATGGTACAAGCCCCCAGTGAATATGGCTTCTACGCAAATGTAAACCCAAACGTCTCACACCCCCGCTGGAGTCAACGTAAAGAACGTCGTATTGGTGAGTTTCGTAAACGCAAAACACTGCCCTTTAATGGCTATAGCGAACAAGTCGCAAGCTTGTATAAGAGGATGGACTTAAAGAGGTTTTATTAATAATTATGCGTATTCCAGAACCTTATTTTACACATGGCCTTAAACCTTTGGTGTTTTTATTGCTCCTTACGCCTGCTTTTTTATTAGCCTATGGTTATTGGCAAGATAGCCTTGGTGCAAATCCCATTGAAATACTGCGCAGAAGTACAGGAGAATGGACATTAAATAGTCTGCTTTTGACACTATTAGTATCGCCTTTACGTAGAATCATTAAATGGACACAACTCATAAAAATAAGGCGCATGCTGGGGCTTTATACTTTTTTCTATGCCTGTTTACATTTGATCACTTATCTTTGGCTAGATCAGTTTTTTGATCTCGTAGAAATTGCTTACGATATTGTAGAACGCCCTTTTATTACTGCAGGAGTGATTGCTTTTATTGCCTTAGTTCCATTAGCCTTCACATCAACGAATCAAATGATGCGCAAATTAGGCAAGAACTGGTTACGCTTGCACACGCTTATTTACCCTATCGCTATTATTTCAATGATTCATTATTGGTGGCTAGTTAAAGCAGATACACGTGAAGTGAGTATTTATGTACTCATACTTGCATTGTTATTCGTAGAACGGGGATGGAATAAACTGAAAATAAAACACAAAAAATAAAAAGCTATGGGGCTACTAAAAAAACCCCATTTTCAACACAACAGAAAAGACTACTGGTTTTTTTTAACATACTCAGGAAAAACAAAACTTTTCTCTACATCCCCCCGTCTTTTTTGAATACGTGCCAACTTTCTCTCACTTTGTTTTCTTAGCGTGCTAAAAAGGGAGCGATAAGCAGGATTTCGCTCAGGCATATTCAGTTGATCTGCAAGGTAAATAGCCTCTACTGAATACAATAAATCCCCCCAATGTTGACGAGCAGACTCCTCTGCTTTTTGCCAAAGAGTCATTGTTTGTGTTAAAGGACCTGATAAATTTTTGTTTTGCATGCTTAGCTCTCTCATCACCTCTTTTTTTCTCTCAGCATTCGAAATTTCTTGGCTTATAGCTTTTATACGCTGATAAATATCAGGATCTTTCACATTGAGAAAAGTGAGTAATTTACCCTGCGTTTCCCCAGAAAAATGATGCCCTATCACTCTCCCTCCAACTTTCGAACTCCCTCTGGTTAAAATTTTCCTAGCTTCATTAAGACTCGCTTCCATATGAGAAGCCGTTTTCTTAACCATAGCATCCATTTTTTTCTGTCTTTTTTCAATATCAACATTAAGCGCCTTTGCCCGTTCAGAAAAACGCTTATCAATATATTCAACATCTTGTGTCTTAGCTTGAATCACTGCATTACGAATTTCTCGATTCACTCGATTAAAAAGCTTTCGTTGCTCTGCCCATTCTTGGTTAAAGTGCTGAAAAATCTTTGACAGCATTTTTTCATGGTTAGGATAAGTACCATTTAGTTTGTTAATCTTACGCTTAAATTTCTCAATCCCTTCGATATTAAGCTGTAGTTGCTTGTAGGATTTTTCTAAAGGCATATAAACAGCCGTTAAGTATGCATATTCATCCTTATTCAGTTTTGCCGTTACTATTTCTCCTGTCATCACCTCTGTTGAGTCAATACTTCCTTCCCATGTTGCAACATTTAAGTAAAACATTGTTGACAACAAAGCCATGAGACTTAATGTCCCCAATAAGGTTATAGCTCGCCATTCTTGCGGAATTTTAGAGCGTCGAAAAACCTTAATTACTGCTACAAACGCAATAATAACAACAACAAGGAAGAAAAACTGAAAAAGCGTAGGAAGTATACTATTCATCTAAAGAACCATAAAACCAATAACTTAAAGGGGATTTAAAATGTAGATTATAGCAACAATATGCGACACAAAATAGCACAAGATAAGGCTGAATTGCATATTAATGCCTATAGATTATAGGCATTAGAAGGGTAAACTGCTCAATAAGCATCTTTTTTTAGCGGATATTTAGCTTGCCTTCCTACAAAGACATCTTAAAAAACACTACCAAAACGGATGATTAAAGCATCGTCTAATCAATGATGATCTAAACGTTCGTCTGACTGACGTGTAAACTCACCTTCAAAAACATTATCTTGCTTCTTAGCTGAATGCATTGAAAAACCACCTGAGGAATTCACCAGAAAACGCTTAGCTAATGCTTGACGTGTAACAGGAATAAGACACAAAAAACCAATCACATCCGTAAAGAACCCAGGCACCATTAACAATAATCCACCAACAAGTAAAATAATTCCCTCAAGCACTTCTATTGCGGGAGTATTTCCCGCCATTACATTTTGCTGAAAACGCCCAAAAGTTGCTAACCCTTGTTGGCGCAATAAATACGCACCAAGAATTGCAGTAGAGATAACAAGGAGTACTGTCCATCCCGCTCCTATTTCACCCCCAATTTTTACGAGGAAAAAAATTTCAACTAAAGGCACTAAAAAAAACAGGCCAACAAAAACAGGAAAAGTTCTCACGATTATTTACTCTCTGAAACAAGAAACTGATTAATGATTAATATGAGTTATAGCTTTTATAACTTTTTATATAAACAGTGCCTTAAATGTTAAAAATTATAGTACGGTACATTATAGTACAGTAGTGGAGCAGCAACATAGTATAATTAACATAAGGGCTTTAGCTTATTTCTCAATCACAACACACTGTATTATTTTACCAATACGAGTGTTGTTTTTTTACTAACTTCAAGCCGTTCAAGAGGCAGTGGGCGACCACAATAATAACCTTGGGCATAATTAACCCCTAAGCGTCGTAGTAAAATAGCGGTATGTTCATCCTCAACAAATTCAGCAACTGTTTTCAGATTCATTACTTTAGACATATGATTTAATGAATGAATCATCGCAGCATCTATTTGGTTTTTTTCAATATTTCTGACAAAAACCCCATCAATTTTCAAATAATGTATGGGCAGGTCACGAATATAATTAAGTGCAGACAATCCACTACCAAAGTCATCCAAAGAATTACTACACCCTAGTGTTGCAAGCTTAACCAAAAACTTCCGCGCCTGCGTAAAGTTACTCACAACAGCAGACTCAGAAACCTCAAAACACATTGAACTTGCATTGAGATTGTGTTTTCTTAGCTGCTCACTAACAAAGCTTGAAAAGCTATCATCCAACAGAGACCCTACTGATAAATTAATAGTAAACTCATGCATAACACCATCAATACTGGCATCATTAAGGCGTGACAACCGAGCAAACGCTTGTCTTACTACCCAACGATCAATCGAACGACTTAAGCCAGCTCGTTCTGCCGCAGGAAAAAAACTACCTGGACGTAATACACGCCCGTTATAAGGTAAGCGGATATAAATCTCAAAGCGTTTCTTTTTATCATTATCAGTATGATTCAAAGGAATAATAGGCTGCACATAAAGTTTAAATTTATCATGATCCAACGCATCTCGAATAATCTCAGCCCAATTATCCTGCCCCAGGTTTTTAGCACGTTTTAATCCATCATTAAAATCGTGAATATAAAGCTGATTTCGTCCTTTTTGTTTGGCGGTATAACAAGCATCATCAGCTACTTTACATAAATCTAACATGTCTTGCTTTGAAACACTGGAGGCAAACTCAACTGCCCCCATACTAATACCGAGCACAAAACTTTTATCCTCCCAACTAAAACGTAAGGAAGAAACATGATTAATAATACTCTCAAAACGCTCTTTCGCTTTATGCATTGAACAATCAGGAAACAAAATAACAAACTCATCCCCTCCTGTACGTGCAAGCAAATCACTGGAACGCACATGCTTTAGAAAAATGTCAGCAAGTTGCTTTAATAATTCATCCCCTGCTGCATGCCCCGCAGTATCATTGACGGGCTTAAAATTATCAAGATCCATAAAACACAAAACATTCTTCGCACCTTGCTTTGCAGTTTCAGGAAAAGCATCAAGAAACTTATCAAAGCACATTTTATTCGCTAACCCCGTCAAATGATCACGTTCTGCCTGCCCGACTAATGCCTTCATTCGCCGCTGTTGTCCCACACGATCCTTCCACAACACATCGACACGAATTACTTTATTTTTTTTATTTAAAATAGGACGACAAGAAACATGATAAACATCAATCCGATCCTTTTTTTCACCTCGAACATCACCATATATTAAACCAAACTCAACCAGTTTAAATTGCTGCTTCACCATACGCAACATTGCAGCACTATCACTTTCACTTATCCCTTGTTGCTGCAATACCTCTTCAAAACTCAATATTTCAAGCTTATCTTCTCTCTTAATCATTAGTTCAGGCATAGCGACATTGGACTGATCAACACATAATTGTTTATCAATACGCAGGACATTTATGTCTCTGCCGTCATCAATAGCAAATACAGCACGTGTAGACCCTTGTTTGCTGATATTTTTATCCAAAAAAAGCGTTCGTCTGTACCTATAAAGGTAAAAACCTAACAAGGCAACAGTAAGCATACAAAAAATAAGAATAAGGGAAAAATAGCCTACAAATACATTACCAGAAAGCAGAGCAAAAGGCGGAGATATCACGTTACCAGCATAGGCAGCCCCAAAAAAAGAAAATGTACCTGCTAAAAACAAGAAAAGCATTCTATTTACAATATGATAAACGAGGACTGACTTCATTATAATTATTATTGACCCAAAAAATCTTTGCCAGTCTAATCAAAATAATAGCTAAATACGAACACAGTAGCATGAATGGTAAGCTACTCAACACATTCCACTCCATTCAGTCGACAATAGTTTAAGTGCAACATAGCTACAGTGAATAAACACAAACCGCCATTAATATACCCATTGAAAAAACCAAAACAAAAAACAAACTTTATTAGTTAAATATTTATATTAAGTAACTTGACACAAAATAAATAATATACAAAAATACGCACCTCTAATTATTTTACTAAACTAAAGGATTCCGCTAATGCCAAAAATAAATTTAAAAAAACTAAACCTTAAAGAACTACATGAGCTACGTGCCAGTACAATAAAAGAAATTGATTCATGCAAAAAATCTGAACTGAAAAAACTTCGTAAAGACATCAATCAACAAATTAAAGACAATGGATTTATTTTAAGTGAGGTATTCCCATCAATCAAGCCTATCAGCAAAGCGAGTGCAAAACCAAAATACAGAAACCCTGACAATGAAGGTGAAACATGGGCAGGACGTGGTAGAAAGCCAAAGTGGCTTGAAGAAAAACTAGCAACGGGTAGTGCAGAAAATGATTTTTTGATCCAATAGAAACCACTTTTAAAACACAATACATCAACAACCACTTTTACGTTTCACTCTTAATTTATAGTGCTAGCTATATACTAATTACTCTATCAATAGCTAATAAATATTAAGAGAAGGGGCATCTACATACTCAATCCAATCATTATTTTTAATCTAACGCCATCGCTAGTATCAGTAGCTTAGGCTATATATTATTAACCAATTGATGAATAGATGCCCCTATCTTTAGCCTATAAAAGCAATTCTAGTTATTTATCATACCGTTTATCTGAAATAAAATCAGCACCGTCGATTGAAAAGCATTGTTATTATCATCACTTACCATAAAATAGTTATCATTTTTATAATGTGCTAATCCTTCAAAATTATCTAATAGCCATCCATCTGCGCTAGATAAAATAGCGATTCGTTTCACAGAACATTGTTTTCTCCCTCCACAATGATCCAAATCAATTACTGACAAACTAATAACAAGCGCATTTTCCACGCCTGACCATGCTCTTTCAAGTATCAAAACATCACCATTCGATAAAACTTCAAGCCCTGTAATTGCACTATTCTCAGCAGCAGATGCTTTAAAACTCCATTCTTTACCTTGTGATGAATAGAGCGTTTGCATTTTTTTATCATTTGCTTTTAATGGGTATTCGGCTGCCGTTAATACTCCATACTTTTCATGTAGAGAAACAGCTTCTAATGCCTTATTCTTACTGCGATAACTTTCTTCTTGACCTAATTTTTTAGGCAATCTCACCTCGCTTAAAAACTTACCGTCAACGCTATACTTAGCAATACGCGGCTTATTTTCAAATGAGATAATCAATTCCGTATCTTTGCTCTTACCATTACGCTCATTAAGACTACTAAGCCCTTCCGAATCACGCCACTTTCCTTTTAAACGCGAACCATCTCTTGCTAGTAATGGATAACTTTTTATTAAACGAACTGTTTTAATAACCCCATTTTTATTAGCTGTCGTCTTACTTATATCAACACTGAAATGATAAAGCATTCCCTCATCAGAGATTGCATAAAGAATGGCCTCATCGGCATCCCAAACAATACCTGACAATTCAGAGACCTTATTCCCCATATTATCTGTAAATCGTAGCCCTATGCTGGATAAAATATTAATATCCATTGGCTTATCTGTCTTAATAAATGCATCTACGTCAGGCTGTAAATCATAAGGAAATGTTTCTGAAAAGTGAGGACTACACGCAGAAACAAGTGCTACACTCGCAACCACGATGAATAGACGAGACAATAACAACACTTTATAAGCGCAAGTATTCATCAAATTTACCTAAGTCTATAAACGCAAAAAAAGAAGCGATTATAGTCTAATCAAATAACATTTTAGAAGAGAGCTTTACCTGATTATGATAATCAACCCTAAAAATACTGGCTTTGGTATATGGCCAATCATTATCGTTTTATTACTCGCCATTGTTCTCGCTGGTGGATATTTTAGTTACAATAAAAACAATAAGGCTGCCATTACTCCAGAAATAAAAGCCCTTAGTTTACTACCAACACCCAAAATACTTGATAACAAGCTTGCCTTCACTGATCACAATAACCAGCCCTTTTCGATCGCGAAACTACAAGGAAAATGGAGTATTCTCTTTTTTGGTTACACATCATGCCCTGATGTTTGTCCAATGCAAATGGGTCTGCTAAAGCAATTTGTTAGTTCTGCTGAAATCAATAAAAAACCACAGGCTATTTTAGTATCCATTGACCCTAAACGTGATACTCCCGAGCGCTTAAAAGCTTATGTGCAAGGCTTTAATCCTGAATTTATTGGTATTTCTGCCAAAAAACCAGAGCTTGAACGTTTCGCGCGTGAATTAGGCGTTTATTACGAATATGCTGAAACGGCTAAAGGTGTTGAACAAGATCACAGTCAACACCAACATCATGACCACAAGCAACATAAAGCCGTAGAAAACAAACCCTATGAACTTAATCACACCGCATCCTTTATTTTAATTAACCCAAAAGGTGAATATACGGGTTTATTTACCGCACCTTATAATATTAAAAAAATGGTTAATGCCTATAATAAAGCAGCAAAATAAGCCACGCCCTTTGCTTAACGTGATTAACCCTATAACA
>CAYNGN010000083.1:0-4264 GCA_964396615.1 uncultured Thiothrix sp.
ATAATCATCAGTAGCCCTTTAATGTAGAATCTTAAGTATGATGTAAACTATGAAAATATTGTGGGAATGTTTGATTTTTATTATGTTTTAATACATTCGCTTTAGTTATTTTTGGTAAAGGGGGAGATGTTTGTTTCATTTGGCTATATTAGGTTTATCTTACTTAGCAAGGAGTGGAGTAAGTCTATTTTTTCCGCATAGTAATGTTTTAAATTTTGCCCTTTACAACATATGATATACCTGTGTTTTCATAGGTTGCTATAATACTATTCTATAGATATTTGGTTTTTTTTAAAAGCATTAATTTAGTCGTTTACGATGTGTTTTTTAATAAAAAATATTTATGGGTTTGTTTATATAACTCGATGCTCCAGTTTTTAAATTAAAACAAGTCCTGATATTCTTAAATCAACAGGTTACGTGTATTTTTTTGTTATTTAGGGTGTTGTAACTTATTGAATCCTCAAAAACTGGAGCATCGAGTATAAATGATTGTTTTGCATGTGTTCTATATTCATTTTCCTTGAGTTGTCTTACAGCGTTTTGTTTAGTTAAGTAAAAATACATAGCAACCATTAGCCCTTAATACTTAACTATTTTGACTCTACGTCTGCCCGTTGTTTTTGGAGGCGTTAAAATTAATCTACAAGAAGAAAAATTAGATAAAGGCATTATTGGTATTGTCATGTAACCGCTACGTTGTTTGAGTAATGCGTGTTTAGCGTGGTTTCAGGACAATACCAATCAGGAAGAATCATGTATATGAATTAATTTTTACTTAAACTTTTTGATTTCGCCACTATCAATACGGGCGAAATATGATTGCATCTCTTTTTTCACTATTGGCGCAAAGAAGTACAAACCAAGAATATTGGGTACACAAATCAAAAAGACTAAGGCATCTGAAATATCAAGAATTGGCCCAAGTTGGACGATAGAACCCAAGACAACAAACACACAGAAAATAATTTTGTAGTTTAATTGGCTGACAGTACTTTCACCAAATAAATACGTCCAGCCTTTTAAACCATAATATGACCATGAAATCATCGTTGAAAACGCAAACAATAGTGCAGCAAAGGCTAATGGAATTGGAAACCATGAGAATTCCCGTTCAAAAGCAGCAGAAGTCATTGCTACACCTTTGGCATCACCTGCAAAACTAGGGTCGGCGACTTGTGCGGTACCAATAACCAATGCAGTTATGGTACAAATAATAATGGTGTCAATAAAGGGTTCAAGCAAAGAAACAACCCCTTCAGTAACAGGTTCATCCGTTTTAACTGCTGAGTGCGCAATTGAAGCTGAGCCAATACCTGCTTCATTGGAAAATACTGCACGCTGAAAACCAATAATCATCGCACCTAGCGCACCACCTGCAACACCTTCACCTGTAAATGCACCTGTAAAGATATTGCTAATGGCTTGTGGAAGAAATTCCACGTTCATAAAAATAACCACAAGGGCAAACAGGCAATAAAAAATAGCCATAAACGGTACGATTTTCTCAGTGACTTTAGCAATGGATTTGATGCCACCAATAATAACGGCAAAGACTACGAGCGCCATAATTAAGCCAACCAGCCAGCCATAACCATCTAATGCACCACCTGATACGGTATTAAGTTGTACATAAGCTTGGTTTGACTGGAACATATTGCCAATGCCTAATGCACCGATAAAAATACCAACCGCATAGAATGTTCCCATGAATTTCCCAAAACCTGCCATGCCACGATCAGCAAAACCTTGTTTTAAATAGTACATTGGACCACCAGAGACATGTCCATCATCGAATTCCTTACGGTATTTAACACCTAAGGTACACTCAACAAATTTGGTAGACATGCCTAAAAAGCCAGCCAGAATTAACCAAAAGGTTGCTCCTGCACCACCAACAGTAACCGCTACAGCAACACCACCAATATTACCAATACCCACTGTACCTGAAACAGCCGTAGCAAGTGCTTGGAAATGAGATACTTCACCATGGCTTTTGGGGTCTGAGTAATCACCACGAATCAGCTCAATGGCATGTTTGAAGCCTCGAATATTAATAAAGCCCATATATACTGTAAAAAATACGGCACCTGCTATGAGCCATAAAACAACAACAGGAAGTTCTGCGCCAAAGAGGGGGATGTTAAAAAAGACAATGGCTTTAACCATTTCAGCAATTGGTTGTGTTGCTGCGTTAATCGTTTCATCAATGCCAGCATAGGCTGTTGATAAGGGGATCAACAGGAGGCTGAGCAGTAAAAGTAAGCGACGCATAGGAAAGATCCTTGAATGGGGAGGTCGAAGGTTTGGGGAGGGAGGATATTACCACATTAAGTCATCCGGGATTTGATAGTCTGCGTAAGGATCATCTTCTTGTGCTTCTTTGTGTTCCTTTTGCATACTTTTTTGTTTTATTTGTATGACACAATCTTTATCTCGCTCTTGGATTTTTTTAGCGATAGCGAAAGGAACAAGCTCATAGTTGTTAGCTTGTTTTACAATGGCTAATTGACCCAAGCTGAGTGCTGTTTGCAAGGCTGTGGTGATAGAGAGGTGCTTGATTTTGCCAGTATCAGTAAAGTTATAGATTACTTCGTGACCATTTTTATCCTCTTTTTTATTTTCAACACGATTGAGGTTAATGAGTTGTTTGATTTGTGCAGCAAGTGCTTTTTTTTCAGCGTGTTGGGTTTTTTCTATATTCAGTAAACGGCTGCGTTCTTTTTCTTTGGCAAGGGCTTGATCAGCGAGTTCCTTGGCTTTATTGATTACTTCGGTTTTATTTCTTCGGCTTTTTTTTGCTTGTTTACGCTTGGTAATATCAATTTGTTTTGCCTTTTTTTTATTGGATAGTCCCATATTAAGTAACTGATCCTGTAATGAGCCTGCCATTGTGTTCTCCATCAATGTAAGTTGGGTTGGTTCATGCTTTTTTAGCATTGAATAACAAGAAGTGCTAGTAATATGCATTTTTTATTCGCAAATTGGCTTGCTTTACACGCCGTTTTATATAAATTACTATGCTTGGCGTTTCATCTTTGGTGCGTTAAAAACAGCTCCTATTGTTTTTGATAATTATTAATATTAATAAAATTTATCACTCTATTAAAAATCGCATTAGTTAATAATGCATTTATCATATTCACGGCAGACATCCATGACACTATCAGTAGAAGAAATACACGGACAATTTGATATTGAGGCATTACACAAACAAGACCGTAATGTGAGTATCTTGTTAGGTGAGGTTATTCAAGAACAAGAAGGAAAGGTCGTTTTTGATATTGTTGAGCAGCTACGTCAAGGCTATATTGATATTCGTAATGTTGATGATCCTGAACGCAGAAAAAAATTGATTGCGCTAATTGCAACAATTGAGATGGATGTGCTTGAATTGGTGATTCGAGCTTTCAATATTTTTTATGTGGTGTCTAATATTGTTGAGGAAGATTTTTTACATCGTCAGCGTCGTAATCGGTATCGAAAAGAGGCAGGGAAATGTCTTTGGGAAGGGTCTTTTTTAAAGTCAGTACAAGAGCTTAAGGATAAGGGTTACACGGCCAGCGAAGTGCAACTGTTGGTCAATCAGCTACAGTACTCACCCGTGTTTACTGCACATCCTACAGAAGCAAGACGACGTACGGTAATGGATATTCAGCGACGTATTTTTCTCTTAGCGAATGAGCTTTACAATCCGCAGTTAATTGGTGAAGAAGAAAATGCCTTATGGCGACGCATTAAAGCCCAAATTCAGATTTTGTGGCGAACGGATGAAGTACGGCTTAAGAAGCCATCCGTAGAAGATGAGGTGCGTTACGGCTTATATTATTTTAGATCAAGCTTATTTAATTCTATTCCTTTGGTTTATCGTCACTTTGAACGTGCGATGCGTAGAGTTTACCCTGATGAGAAAATCAGTATTCCTTCAACAGTATTACGTTTTGGTTCATGGATTGGCGGAGATCGTGATGGTAATCCTTTTGTTACCGCAGAGGTTACACGTAGTGCGGTTCGTTTACATATGCGAGAGGCATTAACGGCCTATATAACCGGTGTTGAAGAGTTGATGGACTCACTAACGCATTCTGAAACATTTATTCAACCCTCACTAACTTTTAGTGAAAAATTACAGGCTGATAATCGTGCATTTGCTGCTGAAGCTTTTGTTGATAACGCGAATTTGTATATCAAAGAGCCTTATCGGCGTAAATTGTCCCTTATATGTTATCGCCTGACAAAAACGCTTGAAAGAGTGCAGCAACAT
>CAYNGN010000083.1:4287-8161 GCA_964396615.1 uncultured Thiothrix sp.
GTCCCGTTTTTCCTGCGGCATATATAACCACAGAAGAGTTTTTTGATGATTTAACCCAAATTCGTGGTTCTTTGGAAAGTCATGGTGATAAAGAGATTGCTAATAGAGAGCTAAAAAATCTGCTTAGATTGGTCAGCACGCTTGGTTTTAGTTTGTATAAACTGGATATTAGGCAGGAATCAACAGAACATACAGGAGCTGTTGCAGAAGTATTAGAGCAATTAAGACCTGATATTGACTATAAAACGTTAACAGAAGAGCAACGTTTTGCGTTATTAAGTGAGTTGATGCAAGTAAGAAAATTACCAAAGCCTGATACAGGTTGTCTCTCTGAACAGACTAATCGTATTTTAGCCGTATTTGATGTGATGTGTGAAATGCGGATTGAGGCGGGAGAGGAGGTGTTTGGTGCATATGTTATTTCCATGACGCATGCTGCCAGTCATGTGATGGAGGTCATGTTGCTGGCACGTATCGCTGGTTTGGTCGGTTATGATGCGGAAGATAAGCTCTTTTGTACACTGGAAGTTTCCCCTTTATTTGAAACCATTGAAGACCTAAAGCATATCTCCTGTGTGTTGAGTACCTTGCTACAAGATCCTATTTATCGGGCGTTGCTTGATGCTTCAGGGAACATGCAAGAAGTGATGCTGGGCTATTCTGATTCATGTAAAGATGGTGGGACACTAGCATCGCACTGGAATCTTTATAACGCACAAAAGCAAGTGATTACCTTAACGAATAAGTACGGTGTTCAATGCCGCTTGTTTCATGGACGTGGTGGGACAATTGGGCGTGGTGGTGGTCCAACGCATAAAGCGATTTTGTCACAACCTGTTGATACGGTACATGGACAAATAAAATTTACTGAACAAGGCGAAGTTCTCACTTACAAATACAGCAACAAAGAAACGGCAACTTATGAGCTAGGGGTAGGGATGACAGGGCTTTTATTAGCCAGCACGGGGCTAATTAGAAAACATGAGCCATATCGTGATGAATTCTTTTCTACCATGCAGACCTTGGCAGAGACGGGGGAAGATAGTTATCGTCATCTAACAGAACGAACCACAGGTTTTATTGATTATTTCTATGATATTACCCCCGTACAAGAAATTGGTTTGCTTAATATTGGTTCGCGTCCGTCGCATCGTCAAGTTGCAGATCGTTCTAAAGGTTCGTTGCGTGCTATTCCGTGGGTCTTTGGTTGGGCGCAAGCAAGACATACCTTGCCAGCTTGGTATGGTATTGGTTCTGCCTTAGCAGCCTTTAGAGAGAATGATCCTCATGGTGAAAAACTAGACTTACTACGTTCAATGTATCAACAATGGCCTTTCTTTAATGCGTTGATCAGTAATGTGCAAATGACGTTATATAAAGCTGAAATGGATATTGCCCGCGAATATGCTAAGCAATCACCTGATGCTGAACGTGGTATGCGTATTTACGATCGAATTCGTGCCGAACATGATTTAACCGTGCGGCAAGTGTTGAGTGTTGCTGAATTAGATGCATTGATGGATGAGGATGAGTTTTTACAATATTCATTGCATCGTAGAAACCCTTATCTTGATCCATTAAATCATATTCAGATTACGTTGATGAAGCGTCATCGAGGCTATGTTGCTAGTGATGCAGGGCATAGTAATGGGGATTCACCCTACCTTGAGGGGCTGTTACGTACCATTAATGCGATTGCAGCAGGAATGCGTAATACAGGTTAAGGGGAGATAAAACTAAAAAGGAAGGCTAGTATGTTGTACTAGCCTTCAAAAATCGGCGCTAAACGCCGTACTGGGGATGTTAGGAGATTAAAAAGAGGGTTGTGATCTATGCCTGCAACCCTCAACGGTGGACGTGATTAGCGTCCTTGGGGATAGTTGTTATTGTTCAGTATTTTGAAACGATGGTTGATATGAAATAGTTCGTATCATTGAACCTGCATTTGCCCATACTGGTTCTTGTACAACTGCGTTAGTGATGGCATCGTTTCCTTGCTGTTGTGTTTGTATTAATGCTGAGTTAAAGCCATTGTTTGTCGCACAGCCATCCCACCAGCAGGGTTCATTATGATTAAACGCTAATAATGCACGGTACTTAGGGGCTTCATGGGTCGGCTGAGTAATGTATTCTTTGATTCCCCAACTCCCTATCCACGTGTACTGGCGTGGTGCTGAAAAAGCGACAAATAGTTTTCCACCTGCATTTTTCCAGCCTTGTAAAAACTGATAATACAAATTAGCCATGCGTTGATCCTTATTCGCTTTGATGAGATAGGGGTTAGAACCCTCTGTATTGCTATGTGTGTTATAAGAAACTAAATGTTGCCCACCTTCATAGGCAATAAGATCAACACCAAAAGACTGTGCATGCTCAGCTTGTTTTTTTACATAGTTTAGAATATTCGGAATAGAGTGCCGATTATTTTTAGCAGTGAGTTGCTGGAAGATATGATCAACACTGCGCACCTTTTTGACATCTTTGTCATTGATATAGAAATAAGGTGCAATAGCAATGGCATCTGTATGGCGATAGGCATCTTCGTAACCCAGTAATATTTTTGTCATATTACTATTTGTGGTCATGCCTCCCATCACCCGAACGATACGTTCTGTTCCCCCCATCACTTCTTGCCACCGCTTGAATATTTCTACACTACGTTTTGAGTAGAGTTTATGTCCTGCCGTCGTTTTATCTTGATCTAAGTGTAGTACCATGCCTTTATTCATCATGTAATGATGCTGGGTAAAAATACCATTCCATGCTTCATTGGTGTATTCAACATACGCTTTAAGTGTGGGTTTGAGGTTATTTTTCACCATTTTTGCATATTGGTGAATAAAGTTATTATCAGCCTCATGTGGCATATTAAACCAAGGGTCAGCATTGAGTTGATTGGCTAAAGCAATCATGACTTCTAGCGGCACGCCACGTTTTCCTTCTTTACCACCCCAGCTTGCTTGCTCCATGCGTGGGCGTTTATGCCATTCGCGCATACTATTACGTGTAATACCTGACATATTCATAAAACGAATCACTTTAAAATCCTTCATGAAATTCAAGTAATCAGGATTAAAGAGTATTTGTGAATAATGTTGTTCAAAAGCGAGAAACTGACCGTCATGAACACGACATTGATTGGCTTGGCTAACGCGTTTAAAGCCATTGTTAGCACAAATTCCTCCTGGCATCAGAATGCGAATATTGCGTATATAATTAGTAGGATTCGATTGAGTAATGATGAGTGATGCGTTTATTTTTTGATCTTTACCTGGTTTTATTTCAATGAAATCCTTGCCAGGTATACGTTTGATTAGGCGTGCGTTGACACCGTATTTTAATTCTCCTTCGCCATCGTAAAGTACGGTATAGATCCCTGTAGGGATGGTATTCGCAGGGAAATTACTGATAAAGCGGGTGCCAACCTGTCCACCATTAAGTGCAGTAGGCCAACCATTGTGATCATAGTTTATTTGACCTTTGGTGAACCAAGGGCGTGCTTCTTCAAAAGGCAGTGAGAGTTTAAATAAATCCACAAACGGTACACTGGCATTGATATCCATTGCTTAGTTGGTATTCATTCCGATGGGTGATGTTTGGTTTCCTGCTGAGGCAGGCGCAATGCTGAGGCTCTGAATAATGAGCACAGCCATAATGATTGACACGCTTCGTTTCATTGTTATTTTATCCCCAGTAATGCCGCGTTTGTGACGGATTACTGTCTTTATTATTATTAGTATTTGCTTAGAATCGGTTGTGCTGTTCTAAGGGGGTAATTTTATTTAGGAGCGAGTTTAACCAATAAAGTGATACTTTGCATGGAAAAATAGATAATTGGCTATTATTGTCTTTGTAAAATAAAGAATAGTCACAC
>CAYNGN010000084.1:0-8127 GCA_964396615.1 uncultured Thiothrix sp.
CGCGATAGTTTATTTCGCTAGAAAAAACAATCATTAAGTAGGCTTACAAGCCGCTAATGAAGATATTATTTATTAAAAATGGACAAAATCGCAAGAGGATATGGTGGTTAATGAATACTCGCGTCAGTTAGCCGCTGCCTTTGCTGATTTTGAGGGTAAAAAGTAACCATAAACGCTTATTGTTCTTGCCTATTTTTAATGTTGAACATAATCTTAATTCTGTTGTCTTGATAATTGAAGCTAATGATGGTGATAATAAAACGGGTAGTCTGCTTATGCTCCAGACTATTACGCTATTACCGCCATTAGCTTCAACACATTTCAAGGGTTGCGATGGTAAGCTAGGGCAGAATAAATAAATTAATAAGAATATGTAAAAAATATAACAGCGTTTTTTTACCTAATTCACAAGGTGTCAGCAACGTGAATCATAGCATTGAGCAACCCCCGTTAAACACAGGGGATATTATTGTGAAGATTAAGGTCGTTGGTAAAAAGCAGTCGGATACGAAAAAAATAGCGTTGCCTGATTTAGCATGGGTTGAATTTGACCCTGTTGATTGTTATCGTCCGCTTGAAGCGGAGGACAACAATTTTCATGACTTGCAAGACAATGAGCTTATCGAGCTGACCTTAAACGATAATATTAAACTCTATTTATCCGTTGCTTCTTTTCTGAGCTTGATCCCCAAGACGGTGAAAGAAGGCGTGTTAAATTTTGCGGACTGTATTTTACACTTGAATGATATAAGCAGTCAGGCGAATATCATTACTATCCATTCCATCCGTTTTATCAAAACAACCTTCAATACTAAAGATCATCAGCCGCCGCCTTTATTATCAGTGGTGACGGCACTTGAGCAACACTTTATAAAGCAAACGGGTTTGTATCATTGTGCCAAACTTAATCGTGGCTTAGTACCTGTAAAGAAGCCTTTGGCGATATTACCAACGGATCGTCCCATTTTGCTGCTTATTCATGGCACAGCATCTAATACCGAGTATACTTTTCGTGATCTTTGGCAATCGGTTGAAAGCCATTTATGGCAAGACCTGCTTGAAGATGAGTATGATGCTGAGCATGTGTATGGCTATGAACACCATACACTGAGTAAAAGCCCACTCGAAAATGCTTTAGATTTGGTTAAACAATTACCTAAAGGTGCACGTTTGCATTTATTGACCCACTCGCGTGGCGGTTTGATTGGTGAATTATTAACACGCGGTCAATTGTTAAATAATGCTGCGCCGTTTACGGATGAAGAAATCACCTTATTGGGTGATGAGTGTGCAGTGGCGGAAGCATTAAGAAGTGAGTTGATTAATAAAAAAATTAAAGTCGAACGTTTTGTGCGTATTGCTTGCCCTGTGCGTGGAACAACATTTGCGAATCAACGCTTAGATATTTATTTCTCTATCTTTCTCAATACGATTGGGATGATTCCTGCGTTAAAAAACTCATCGTTTTATCAATTTGTTAATAATCTCTTGCATGTATTGGCGATTAGCAAAAGAAACGCAAAAGGGCAGATAGAACACTTGCCTGGTCTTGCCTGTATGTTGCCAGATTCAACCTTAATTCGTGTTTTAAATGGCAGTTCAGCATGCAGTGAAGCTGATTTGTCGATTATTGCGGGTGATATTGAAGGTGCGGGTGCATTTAAGATTCTTGAGATTTTGACCACGCATTTTTTCTATTTAGAGCAGCATGATTTAATCGTTAATACCAGTTCAATGACAGGAGGTGTTAAACGCAAAGGTGGTGCTTATCATTTTTTCCATCAAGGGCCACAGGTTAGCCATTTTCACTATTTTTCTAACCCTGTTTCAGTACAGCATCTTATCCAAGGGTTGGCATGGAAATTTGGTGGACCCGAAGACTTTAAGCATTTAGACAAATCTATTCCACAGCAGCGCGGTATGCTGAAGTTTCCCGTTTTTAATCCTGACAAGGCGACCGTGTTTTTAATTCCTGGTTTATTTGGTAGTCATCTCAAACAGGGTAATGAACGTATTTGGTTAGATTGGGATGCACTAGTGCAAGGCGATTTGCATAAATTAAGCTATTCGGCGCAGCTTAAAAATACAAGAGCCGACGATGGTTTGGTGATGGAGAAATACGAGAAGTTATGCCGTTTTCTTAGCGAGCACTACAATGTGATTGCCTTCCCTTATGACTGGCGCTTATCGCTGAGACTAATAGCGAAGAAATTAGTCAAAAAACTCAACAAGCATATGCAGCAAACGGAAGATAATGCGCGACCTGTGCACTTGCTTGCTCATTCGACAGGGGGAATTATTGCACGGCTGGTGAGTGCTTATGATCCTGAGTTATGGGAAGAAATGGTGGAAAGAAACAGTCGTTTGTTGATGTTAGGTACACCTCAGCGTGGCTCTTTAGTTATTCCGCGCATGTTAATGGGGCAAGATCGACTTACCAAATTATTAACACTTTTACAGTATAAAAAACCACAAAAGCCCAGTGATCAAGCAGATGTTATTGCGTTATTTCGTCAGTTTCCTGGGCTATTGGAATTAATGCCTACACGAGCAGCGGTCGATTTTTTTGATGTCAACAGTTGGCAAAAACTCAAGGAGAAAGGAGCTGAAAATAGTGCTGTGCCCGATATTAAACAGCTTGCTGATGCTAAAAATCTTCTGGTAAAAGATATGGCGAGCTCAGCCATTGATGAGTCATTGTTTTTGGTACTTGGTTTTAACCCTGAAACCCCTGAACGTTATATTCCTGCTGAAAACGGTGAGGGTATAGGGACATTTTCGACAACGTTAAAAGGCGACGGTTTTTCGACATGGAAAGCCAGCACATTGCCTTATATTAAGACATGGTATATGAATGCTTCGCATGGTGAGATGGCGAATGATGAGTCAACTTTCCCTGCCTTGCGACAGATTTTGGAAACAGGGACAACCACACAATTACAAGAGAAACCTGAAGAACTGGAACGTTCTCTGGAACATTCTATTGTGCAACAGCATTTACCCTTAGCACGAGGAATTGTTTTTCCTGATCGGCGTGAATTGTTGAATACGGCAATGTCGGTTGCAGTAAGGGTCAACGAAAATGATGAAGCCTTCACCAAGCTTGCCGTACAGGTCACGCATGGTGATTTATCGTATGCGTTGTATCCTGTCTTGACGGGGCATTATGATGGCGAAGGGATTCAAGGTGCAGAGGCAGGCTTGGATGCCATGCTGGATTGTAATCTGAGTAATAGCTTTGAATTAGGGTTATATCCAGGGCCTATTCGTACCTCGGATGTGTTTTTGCACGAGGACAAAGCCTTAAAAGGGGCAATTATTATTGGTCTTGGACGGGTTGGAACTTTGTCGGCTAATACGCTAAAAAACTCGATTATTCATGGTTTGTTGGATTATGTGCGTACCTTGCGTGAACGAAAAATAAAACATAATGGGAGTTTGGGGATTTCCTTTTTATTGCTGGCAAGCAATGCGGGAGGATTACCCGTGAGTGATATTTTATTAGCGATTTTAAGAGCGGTGTACGCGGCGAATACCGCTTTGGAATCGGATCTTTATGGCAGGGTTAGATTTACGTCACTTGAACTCGTGGAAAAATATCTCGATAAAGCGGCACAAGCAGCCTATGCCTTGAAAGATTTGACCGATGCCAATGAATTTAAAAAAAGCATTGCGTTACGACAGTTTATTAATAGTGGTCAGGATGGTAAAGAACGCATTACCAAGAAGACGCGTAAAAGCCGTTGGCAAAACGTACAAATTATTAAATCTGCTGAGGGCGGGCTGTATTTTACCCAGTTGACGCAACGGGCGCGTATTGAAGCAAACCTCGTTCCCACGCAACGCAAATTGATTGATCGCTTTATTAGTAGTTCAATTAGCACAACAACGATGAACAGTGGTCTTTGTACCACGCTATTTGAGTTGATTGTGCCGTTGGAATTGAAGTCACGCATTCAGCATGTGGATGTGCAATTGGTACTCGATGAAGATACGGCACGTTACCCGTGGGAACTATTACAAGCACGCAGTTTGTTAAAAGGCAAAGCAGAAAAGCCCTTTGTGGTGCAATCAGGCTTAGTCCGTCAATTGATTCAGGATGATTACCGTCGTCAGCCATCGCTGAGCGTGCATGATTCCGTATTAGTGGTGGGTGATCCTGCTCTGGGTGATCAAATGCATTTATTCCCACCGTTAGCAGGGGCAAAACGTGAAGCAGAAGCTGTTGCGTTACAGTTAGAAAAGCAGGGTTATGAAACGAGATTAATGCTGAATAAAAAAGCCGATGAAATTGTGCAGGCTTTGTATGAAAAACCTTATCGTATTATTCATTTAGCAGGTCATGGTGTTTATAAAGTCGATAGTGATGGCAAGAAAATAGATTCCAGTACAACAACGGAAGAAGGCTATACAGGCATGGTCTTAGGTGATGGCATTTATTTGTCAGCGAAAGAAATCGCTCAAATGAGTAGCGTGCCTGATATTGTCTTTATTAACTGCTGTCATACAGGCTTTATTGAACGCAAGAGTCAACCGAATAAACTGGCCGCGAATTTAGCCTCACAGCTCATTAAAAATGGTGTGACCTGTGTGATTGCTGCGGGTTGGGCGGTTGATGATGAGGGTGCAGAGTTGTTTGCTGAACAGTTTTACCTTGAAATGTTACAACATAATAAAACCTTTGGTCATGCGGTGAAACTTGCCAGACAGCGCGTGTACGAGAACAATCCACAGTCGAATACATGGGGTGCGTATCAGTGTTATGGTCCGCATGATTTTCGTATGCGATACACGATGAATACGAAGGATAAACAATCGTTTACGTCGATTAGAAGTGCCAACGATTTTACCTTACCCAAAGAGCTGACGTTGGCATTAGGCGCACGCGCAAAGGAGTTGCAGCAATATCATGCACCTACTGAGATTACTACCTTACGCCAAGAACTGCTTGGCTTGACGCGTAGCTTGCCGCCTGTGTGGCGTAAAGATGGCTTATTATTGAGTACGATTGGCAATCTTTATGGGGTATTGGGTGAGGTAAGTGATGACAATAAGGCGGATGAACACAGTGATTTCAAGGTAGCCAATGATTATTATAAAAAGGCCTTTAATGCTGAAATATCCAACTTTCCCTTTGATACGTTGGAGCGTTATGCCGCCATTAAAATGTGTCGGGCAAGATGTCTTAAAAATCAAAAGCCCTCCAGTTCTCGTTGGAAAGACGTGTATGACAGTGCCATTCTGAAATTAATCAATATTACCGATATGGCTCCGAGTAGTCATCGTTATATCTTGTTAGGCGATGCGTATAAACAGGTGCTGATGTTGCTGGATAATGAGGCTAAATTAGACGTTATTAACAGCATGCAAAATGCCTATGATAAGGCGCGTGAATTGACTGAAGTACAAACAGGTTTACTAGAGCCAACCGCCGCGTTTAATTATTTATTAGCAACAGCGGCTAAATCACTGCTGTTGGCGATTGATACCGATAAAACCGTGTATAAACATTGGATTGATCAACTCAGCAGTATTTTGACCCAAGCACAAACGGAAGATAAGACACTGCATAACGCGATTCAGGTGTTGGATAATACCTTGGTACAGATATTTCTTGGGCTGCAATTTGATGACGGTAAATTGCTTAATATTGATACTATTGTCACTAAAGTGAGTCTATTGGAAGGTAAGTACAAGGATTTAATGGATGAATATGAGCCTGATGAAGTCGAGCGAGCAGAGGCGTTGACAACCATTCGCTTTCTTTATGTGGTTGGGAAAAAAATGACGAGCAGTGAAAAACGCGGGGTGCGTGATAGTTTGTTATTGTTAAAAGAGAGTTGTAAGCTTTAGCTCCCATCCCGCTGCTGTAATAAGTTAAACACAATTTGAGAAAATGTTGCCATCCTATTTTTATCGGCGAGCAACTGCATCATCTGATTTTGGTGGGCTTCATTTCATAGCCTTACTAAATTCGCCCAACATCGCTTGTTCTGTCGTATTGTTTCGCATTTGCTGGATAATGTCGTTTTGAAAATTTAATTCTGTTGTTTTATCTGCCATGATGTCGTTACCTAATGATGAGATTCAATGTATTGCCTTAGCTCGCTCTAGTTACAAGGCTCACCAGATGAAGGGAGAATACTATCATTTTCCCACGTTACGTGGCTTGAGACTTACAATCAGATCAAGCTAGTTAAAACAACATGTTTAATACTTGTATTCTAACAGTGTAGCGCTTACACTGTTAAAAAAACACTGCTAATACAGTTAAAATACAAGGAAAGAAAATGAGGACAAATCAATTGCTTAGTATTGATATTAAAGGTGAGTTAGTGCGTGCCCATCATAAAACGGGGGAAATTGATGTTAATGATTTACTCAAGATAGGGAATAAATTAAGGGTAATGGATGGTAAAAATCCCATGCAGATGCCACAATTGAAACGAAATACAGAACTTAACAAATTTATACAAGCGGTCGAAGCCGATGTTAAAGCAGGTGAGTATCGTTATTACGAGGTGAATGGTCAGTTATTACGAACAGTGGGTAGGGGCAATAAAGCAACAACGCTCGCATTTCTTCCTGTTGCATTAAAAATAGCCTCCATTATGCACACTCCGTTTGAAGCAGCACTCTATCGAATCTTTATCGAAGGGCATTTATTAAAGCTAAGAGATGATGGCGGGAATAATTTTAAGCGGTTAAATAAAGCCATCGATGATTATTTGCCAGAAAGGGAAGATAAATCCAGTAATCGAGGCTGTTATATACACAGTGCAAAGATATTAAGAAAAAAAATATTTCCAGAAATAGAAGAAGATGATATTGATAGCAATATCTGGAACACCAATTTTGCGACCTCTGATAAACAAGCATTACGCGCTGACTATGAAGAAAAACTGGTTTCATTTCTTGAAATGGATTTGGTACGAAACTGGGAACATTTAAAGGAATTAATTCATCGGATTTAGTGATTTATGGGTGGACAAAAAATACTGACTACTCTACTTCAAACACCAAGCCCAAAAAACTATCTAAACCTATTTGCTCTCTTAATGTTTAAAGAGCGATAATTATTAATATGCTTAGTTATTATCTATTAACTGATAGTATGCATGTCACAAACATCGCTTAGTAAATAAGGAATTAGTATGGATAGTAATAAAAAAATGAGCCTAACCATCAAGGTGCTATTGGGTATGGTGTTAGGGATTGCTGTTGGTTTGTTTTTTAACCTTAGTGGCTTGAATATAGCAGGCAGTTTTGTTAACGAAACTATTGTTAATGGGCTGTTTCATGTTGTTGGACAAATGTTCGTTAATGCGTTGAAAATGTTGGTTGTACCCCTAGTTTTCTTCTCGCTTATTTGTGGTGTATGTGGCATTGGTAATATCAATACGTTAGGGCGTGTGGGGGGGAAATCCTTTGCACTTTATATGTTGACCACCGCTGTTGCGATTGCATCAGCAATTACCATTGCTGCTGTTACAGGTATTGGTAAGGGGATGGATCAGGTATCAGATGTTGCTTTTACGGCAAAAGAAGCGCCCGCATTAACCGATGTATTGATTAATATTATTCCGACTAATCCATTGGATACAATGGCAAATGGCGATATGTTACCGATTATTTTCTTTTCTATTTTGTTGGGCATTAGTATTTTAATGGTGGGCAAAAAAGCTAGTGGCATGATTGAAGCGGCTGAAGTTTCCAATGAAATTATGATGAAAATGGTCACCATTATTATGATGGTTGCGCCTTATGCTGTTTTTGCGTTGATTGCAAAATCAATGGCAAATTTAGGGTTGGATTTATTAGCTCAATTGGTGGGGTATGTATTGGTATTAGTTAGCGCCTTAATGTTGCATTTGTTCGTAACTTTAATGTTTGTCTTAAAAGTTTTTTCAGGTTTAAGTCCCCGATTATTTTTGCAAAAAATGCGCAGTGCGCAGATATTTGCGTTTAGTACCGCAAGCTCTAATGCCACTATTCCCGTTACTTTGCGAACGGTTACCGAACGTATGGGGGTGAATAACTCCGTTGCTTCTTTTACGGTACCTTTTGGTGCGACGATTAATATGGATGGTACCGCCATTATGCAGGGGGTAGCAACGGTCTTTATTG
>CAYNGN010000085.1:0-8062 GCA_964396615.1 uncultured Thiothrix sp.
TCATAGTATGTTTTATGGAAGCACATCTCAAAAAACAATATTATCAGGAATTCTGACAGTTGTGGTTAATTTTTAACCATAGCTTACTATAAAAAATAAAGCATCACTCACTCTAAGTCCCATCCAAAACATCCATCATCCTCCCCCCCAACACCCGATCCGTCATCATAATATACGCTGCATAACCTTCTAACTGCGCCAAAGTCACTCCTTCCTTCAAGGGCTTACCACACTGAAGATTATGCACCGCCGCCCGCAATTGCCGTTTCAATTTACGCGGTACGCGTGGTGATCCATTACCATTTACAATCAACCCCGTCACTTCCTGCCGTGCGCCTTGGCGAACCACATGGGTTTTCTTCTGATTGATGGTAAAACCTTCTTCACCCAAAATACGCTTAATACTGCCAAATAAAGGAGTTAGCTCAGGTGCTTGTTTTTTATTAGACGCTTGGCTAAAGGCTAAATCATCGGCATAGCGGCTATAACGCCAGCCTAATTTTGTTGCCACGCCTGTTAAACGTCGATCCAAGCTTAAACATAAAGCATTGCTTAACGCAGGACTGGTCGGCGCACCTTGCGGTAAACAGCGTTCGCCTAAGGCAACATAGGTGGTTTTTCCGCGATGTTCGACGATTTTACGCGGGGCTTCGGTGCATAATAAGGCTAATAAGGTGGCGATATGCCCTTGATAGCCTGCTTTGCGAAATACGCCACGCACGCGTTTCCAACTGATGCTAGGAAAAAAGGCTTCAATATCCATTTTGACCAGTATTTTACTATTAACATGTTGGCTTGCATTGGTGGCAATCGAACGTCCTGCTAAAAAGCCATGTGCTGCACCATGGACTAATAAACGCTCCAGTATTTCCCGCAATATCCATGTTTGGGCTTTTTTCAGTAGCGGGCGGGGAGCCCATATTTCACGGTTGGAACCATCACGTTTCGGTATGTCAAAACGCGTATAATGACTACTGGTACTCGCTTCACGGTGATAACATAACCAGCGTAATTCAGCGATACTGATATCCAATGCCTCGGCTAATTGCTTGGCTTTGGTGATTGCTGGCAGTTGATTTTCTAATAAACGCTTATTGGTATGTTCAACATCCCATTTATCCTCATCTTCAGCATCGCTCCAGAAAATACCTTCGCCTAAATGCACGATATGAGTTTGTTTATACGCTGCCCATGCTTGTTTTTTTAGCTTGCGCTTTTCTACCGATTCTTGTTTTAAGGCTTTTTTGTAAATCTTCAATGCCCGTTTCGACATGGATGCGGTATCACTGCGTTCAACAAGGTAGCCTTTTACGTGTAGCTGTTTATGAACATAACGATCAATGCCGCCTGCTTTTTCAACAGCCTTCCATAAACGTTCTAATGTAGATGACATACGCAATACTATCCTGTGGTCATGTCAATAAAGCCGCTATTTTCAAGCTGCTGAATTTTGGTGAGATAAGCCAGACGAGCTTCTTTTACGGAGTTAAACGCTAATTGTTGCTGCCGTAGCTGCTGGCGTGGGCGATTGGCAACAGACCATTTCATTAGCAAACGTTTACTATTGAGGGTCAGTTGATAGCTCTCTTCACCTTGTTTTTTACGCCGTGTATAAGCGCGGGTTTCATGGGTAATTTGTGCTTTATTGCGTTGTGCAAGGTGCTGGCTATAAACAATGCGCAAGGCAATTAAATGACTACAAGCGCCGTGTTGCAAACCGTGTTTCATCATTTGATGGCAACTGCATTCTGCTTTAGCGACATGCCCTTCTTCATTGAGATGTAAGACCGATAAATAATCACGTTTATCTTCTGCAACCGTCAGGCTCGCGCTAATCTCAATCCCTTGTTGTGGGATGGTTTGAAGGGTTAGTTTTCCGACGGATTTTTGTCGTGTCACCAAATCATACGCAAGTTTTTCAGCGGGATGACGATACTGGAATAAGGATAATTCTAAAGGCTCATCAATCAATGGACGGTAGCGATAACAACCTTGCTGACTATCAAACATCACTAAGCCCTGCTGACAGGCTTGTTGCAATGCGGTTTGTACTGTTTTTTTCCCAAAACCTAATTGCTTGGCTATATGAGCAACGGTCGCACTGTAATGCTGTTGCAAGTGCTTAATCACTGCTTCTTGCTCATCCAGTGCGACATCATGACGGGGTAATAATAAATCGAAATTTAACGCTTGCGACCAATTACTGCTGGTAAAACCCGTCATTGCTAGGGTTAAACTCACCGACTCACCTGTTAGCGTCCAAAAACTGGGCATGCCATTACCCAATAAAGCAACATCAATGGTGTCGGTATAGGGTAAAAAACGTTTTAATAACGCTAAACGTCGTCGTCCCCATAAACGAATGACTTTAGATTGTTTACCTTTATACACACCTGCGGTCGCTTCAATCACCGTTCCCCACGGTTCTAATACAAGACGTGGGGCTTCATTAGGCACTAATTCAATGGCTAAACCGCGTCGTTTACCTTTAATATCGGCATTCATGCGCAGATGATGCAGCATATTGTATAAGTCAATCGCTTTCATCTGAAACGAATCGGTCGCAATTTGTGCGGATGATTGCACTTGTAAAAAACCACGTAACCAAGAAATCGGTACTTGAATGGATTTTTCAATCACCTCATCAATCACTTCGTCAACCCCATCAGCACCCTCTTCCGTACGCTTATTTTGTTGCTTGTTCTGTAAAACAACCGCTTGCTGCCCTACTGAAAAACGCGACTCACGGAAACTACGCATCTGCTCAATGCCTTGTACTAAGGCATCGCTGTAGTCAATATTGGTTGTGCCGTAGTGCGTTTCATCTTGTTCATCGGTAAAAAAATCACGCTTAAACGACAGCAGGGTATAACTGCCTTCATCCTTGCTAAACACCTCAAAAATCACTTTATCAGGATGCACACTAATCACAGGATCAAGAATCAGATACGCCAAGGTATCGTTTTTCAATAGCCAATCGAAATAAGCGTGTTGTGCTTTTAGTATGCTTTTCTTTTGTGATTCTCGTTTCATCAGCATAAAGGCTGCATACGCGGTACGATCTTTGGGAACATAGCGGTAATCGCTGCTGACAATGGCAAATAAGGCTGCCATTGCTTCACGAAAAACCAACGGCTGTTTTATCTTCGCCGCAAAAGACACAGGCGTGCGCTTAAGATTGCCTAATAAGGTGACATGATCATTGAATACATCACTGGGACGTTGATAACGTAGTGTCATTGCCAACCGTTGATTTTGCAGTGCTGAGGGGTCGTCAGCATGCCTCATATCCTATTCTCCAATGCTTTAGAACGACGTATGTGCTGACTGCGATGTAATGCACGGCATGCTGCACGTTGAATAGCAATATTCTCATCTTTTTTACCTAATAAGGCTAACCTACTTTCGATTAATCGATCAGTACGTTTCCCTAGTATCTCAAGTGCAGTAATACGTGTTTCTTCTAATTGGTGTGAATCACGAGCAAGCAGAATTAATGCTGTACTATCACGCTTCATTAAAAGCCAAGGCGAGTTTGTGGGTGGTTTCTTATTCATTTTATGGGCTCCAAACGGTTTATTATGGTTATAAATGTTATCTTTTTCTATTGCAACAAAGCATTCTGTTTACTCCGTGTACGCTGACTGCGCCGTAAGGCGCGATAAGCGGCTCTGCTAATATCCTCATCACTATCATCTTTACTAATAGTGTTTAATTTTTCCTCTATTTGCTGATCAGCGAGCCGTCCAAGGGCTTCAATGGCACCTATACGAATCGTTTCTGCATAATGTTGATTATTAGCGATGGTTATTAACGTTTTGCTATCACCACGCGCAATCAATAACGGCAAGGCAAGTGCTTGCTCTACATCGGATGCGGCGGCTTGCTGAATGGCACTGATAAAGGCATCCCCTGTGGTACTTTGTGGTTTATTCACTAAGTAACGCCATGCTAAATCAATAGCCTCATTGGCTGAATCAGCTTGCTGACTTAAGACTTGATTCGCCAAACTTTTCAGCATTAACACAGGTGACTGTAATAATGCTTCAATCACACTGCGTTGTTCTGCCACCAGTGGGTGTTGCTGTGTTAATAAGGCGGTGAGTATGTTTTCTTGTAAGGCAACATGGGCTTTTTCGCTTTGTTGTAAGATGTCAATCAAGCTGATGCAAGGAATATGATGAATAATACTGCACCACAGTAATGACTGCAATAGTGCTTGCAAGGCAGCAAAATCCGCTATTTGTTGCTCGCTTTGTGGTTGATCTTGAATAATTTCAGCGTACAAAGCAGACCATTGCTGATAGCGATTTTGTAACACGGTATCAAGCCTTGCTTTTGTTTCAGCTTGTAAGGTCTGCTGACGAATTAATAGTTGAACCGCAACGGATTGACTCATGACTTTCGCGCTGCTTAGCTCTAGCACAATATCTTGCTCGGTAATGTTTTCACGTTGCAATAAGGCATGGCGCAAACTGGCTAACATCTGCTGATATTCAACCTTATCGTCATCATCCGCGTAAGGATTACCGTTAATCGCAAAATCGGCAGTCAATAAATCAAATAGCTGGCTGACAGATGCAGTATTGCTAATCCGCTCCACTAAAGAGTCATCAAGAAATGCGCAATGACCTTTGATCAAGGCAAAATCGACAGCATTCACCGCTGTTTTGCTTGGTTGCCAGAAGTGTTTTGCTACTTTTAGTGCAGCTTCAACCACACCTTCATCATCGCTCTGTTGAATAAGCTCTAATAACACCTGACGGCTATAATCACTGTCCCAATGGCGTAGGCATTTAATCGCATGCTGACGATAATAGTAATCGTCCTGCTGTGCTTTTTTAGCAATCAACTGCCATGCACTCAAGGTATTTAACCAACGCAAACCATTGAGCGCATGAAGCACCATATCACTGTATTCACTAGCATCACGCAAGGCAGTGCGTAGTAGCTTAAATAGTTTTTCATCCTTATCATTTGCCCCCATATGACCCATCGCTTCAATGGCGGCGGCTTGTAATACATGCTCTTTGTCTTTTGCCAGTTTGAGTAAACTATCCAATACCTGTGGATCAGCTGACTCACCTAAAGCAATCACGGCACGTTGGCGATAGTCAATATTATCCAAGTATTCAATAGAACTGAGTAAGACAGCTTTACCTTGTGTTTGCCCGCCTTTTGACAATGCTTCGGCAGCAAGGAACTGTATGTCAACCTCTTGATGGGTGAGTAAGGTTAATAACCCTTTAGCCAATGCGGCGGATTGATTACGTTGGTAATAACGCCAACCAATCACAGCGGTCAATGGGGTTAAAAATTCAGGTTCAACAAGGGGTACCGCTTTTAATAATGCAGCATCAGGAATATCTGCAGGCATCCAACTTAACATGGCAAGCAATTGCTGAGCGCGTTCTGCTTGCTTACACTGTAATAAGGTTTCAAATAAACGGACTAATAACGCATGATGACGAGGATGCTGTTTTTCCAACCATTGTGGTGGGGCATCAGTTTCATCTTCGTCACTATTATAAACATGCGCATAAAGGGGTTGGTCATAACCACTGATGGTTAGTAAACACTTAAAGAGCAACGTTTGCTCTTTCTCATGCTTGGCAAAACGAGCTAATAAGCTTTCGGCAACGTCTACATGGCGATAATTAGCAATAATTTGATAAATAACATCCAATGGCAAATCACGCGCGATTTTTTGTTGTTGCACATAATCAGTTAAGAAAACCGCCACTTCAGGCGTTTTTAATTGTCCCAATGCACGTAAAAATGCTTTTTGCTGTTTTTCATCATTACTTTGCGCTAAGAGTTGCTTTAATTTAGCCAAAATAGCAGGATGTTGATGACGCGCCAAAATACATGCGGCTTTAATCACCACCTCAGGATGATCATTATCCGTTGCGCGTAAGAGCTGTTGTTGACAGGCTTTATCGTCATACTGCTTTGCCAATGCGGATAAACATTCATGACGTAATGAGAGCGTATAAGACTGCAACGCACTGGGCGCGGTTTTGATTAAGCCCTCTTCATCCACTAATAAGCGATAGGCTTCAATCGCCAATACCTCATCGCCTCTGATTAATAGATCATGCAATAAACCCAAGGATTTTTTCACGGGATAGTGATCCACTAAAAGCGTTAAACCTTGCTTGGCAATATCACTTTGTGATGATGCCGTTGCTGCATTACCGAGACGCTCCAAGTCCATTCTCAAGGTTTGTAAATCATCAAACGCCGTTTGTCGAATGCATAAATTCGGATGATTTAATAAGGTGAGCAAGCAACTTTCAACACTGGCTTTAAGGTATTGATCATGCGTTGCTAGATAACGCAGTCCACGCAAAGATGCGGCTTGTAAGCGCGGTGCTAATTCATCGTCAACATCGTCTGCACGTATACGACCTAAATATGCGCCAAAGGCTAATTCACGCCATTGTCTTACCTGCATTGCATCAACTTCAAGCCGTTTAGGGGCTTGATAAGCAGGAAGTGCATTTTTATAGCGCACCATAAAGGCCGCAATAATTAGCTGCCATTGTTCCATACTCACACGCTGATCCCAGTTTTGTAGCAAGGCAATAAAACGCACCTTAATAAAGGGTTCAGCCGTGACAATAATTGCACTATATTGCTGTAACATTTCAGGTGTAAATGCCCAACGTAAGCTTTCTTTGCCTGCGGAACGGTTTAGCCAGTGAGCCGCATACTCCCAACATTGCTCAGCATCATGATAACGACTGAGAAGGTCAGCGCCCATACGTTGTAAACGAGGTTCTTCTACCGCAAGACATTGCAGACTTAACACAGGTTTAGCAGCATATTGTACTAATTCATACGCCAATAAAATAAACTGACTACTCAGACGGCTATCTTCAGCAACCACAAAACGTTGTAATACCTGTGGTGTGACTTGTGCTAAGCAAACCTGTGCAGTTAATAATTGTGTGCGGGATAGTTGCCTTTTCACCTTATTATCTGCCAAGGCGGTGGCAATATCAGCAGCATAATGTTGTGCTGTATAAGCGAGAGCCAAAGCAGCAGATGCGCGGATTTTTATCCTGTCATTTCTTAACAATGTCTGTAATGCATTTTTATGTTCAACGGCATTAATCATCGGTAAAACATCGGCTGCAGCATTAACCAATGTTTTATCTTTATTGTTTAAAAACCCTGCCACCACCTCAAAGGCACGCACATCGCCTAATAATGCTAATCCTTGTAAGGCACTGATCACCGATGCTTGCCAACGTTTTTTATCCTCGGCTTTTTCAGGCTTAGGCTGTGTTGCTAAGGCAAGTAAAATGGTATACGACTGTGGATCACCTAATGCAGCACTGGCTTTAGCCGCAGCAACACGAATATCGTCGTATTGACTTTCCAAGGCGTAACTTAATATCGCTTTACTGTCTTGTTTAGCAATCAAAACACTGAGTGCTTGATGACGCAATTGACGGTCTACATCATTAAGTAACGGCAATAATAACACGTGATTATCATTACTTGGCTTGCTAATAAGATGCTGTAAAACACGTTGGCGTGTATCAACAAACTCACTGGCTAAGGCTGCTTGTAATACGATTAAGGGCTTAAATTTTTTCTTCTGCTTAATCCCTAGCTCAAACGCTTGCTGACGGATGCTGGCAAAGGGATTATTCAATAGTAATTGCTGTAACAAAGGCAATGCCCACTCAGCAAGCTGATTTGTTTGGCTGATAGCGGTGAACTCATTAAGTACTTCTTGATGAATATCTTCATAGTCACTTTGTAATAACAAGTGCAATGTTTGCAAGATATCACCCCCCAATAAACGATTAAAGCAGGCTTTAAAAGTTTCTTGGCGAATGGTTGCAAAGGGCGAATTAAGTGCAACTTTGAGTAAACATAATGCTTGATCAGTAGCGTTTGTATTTTTTTCTATATTTTTTAAAGCATCCAATAATGTACTTAAGGCACGTAATTGAATATCACTTTGTTCAACGATTAATCCCACCGTCGCTAATTTTAATGGCTGTTGTTGGACTTGTTGCAAAGCACTAAAGGCAGCATCACGCAC
>CAYNGN010000086.1:0-8056 GCA_964396615.1 uncultured Thiothrix sp.
GGATTTTTGTGTAATGTGATTTTCTAATCGTATACTTGATAGCAATCCCAGTAGCCACTAGGCGCTGCATTGATATTTTACTCTAAAATTAGGACGCTATTTAAATAATCAGTTGCTTAGCCTTAAAAAAGATAGGAACGATTTTTTTGGATGGTTTTATATATGTTGTTGTTTTTAAAGTTAATCGTTCCCACGGGAAAAACCAGAGAGCCAGAATTATCTTATTCAGTACCGATGTTACATTGGAGTTGGATAAGCTCATTGACTACTATCGCTTAAGATTTAAAATTGAGTGCAATCTGAAAACATAAAACCAATTAATATTAAGTAGCTATTTGAGAGGATTCCTGTGTTAGGGCAGATTCATGGTGAGAAAATGGCTGTTTAATGGCGAGGGTATTGTTTATTTATCCTTATTATTAGGATAAGCTAGTATAAGATGAAATTTATAACACTTGCTGGGCTTAAAAGTGACTGTGTCTCCTTTAAAAACAAAACCCTAACTAAATATAAGTACCTATTATGAAAAAACGATGTTCGTTGACGGCTTTATCGTGTTCGATTTTTCTTGTGCTTGCGGCACCTCCTTTACTTGCAGGAAAGGGCGAAATAAATCAACAAAACTTACAAAATCAAGTAAATACAGCTCCATCATTACCTAATACACCTCCCTATGCTCCATGGGCAATGCAGCAATCTATTCCTAATTCAGTGAGTACCTTAGAGAAGGAAATTCAGGTTCTTTCTGTTGGAAATATGCTTGAAGATGAAAAGCTCAAAAAACAGTTTAGTGAATTGCGTGGACAATTACAAAAGCTAGCATGGGAACGTTCTTTAATAGAAGAAAAACTGAATATAACGCGGTTAAGAAAAGATGAAGCAAATAGTGCTGAAAATAGTAAATATCAAGAGACATTAATCAAGCTTCAGCGAGAAAATGATTTATTAGCGCAACGTTTATCAATTGCCAAGACAAACTATGAATTGAGTCAACATGAAACGACTGTTGAGAATGAGAAGCTACTCATAAAATTACAAAATGAGAAGCTGCAACTACAAGAAAATATGGAGCTTGAGCGTTTAAGAAGAGAGACCGCGCAACGTGTCTTAACATTGGCACATGAAGATAAATTGGAGGTATTAACTCGCCAAAAAATCTTGTTAACTGAAGAGTTGATGGTAAAAAACTTACAACGTGATGAAGTGCTATATAAGGCAAGAGTAGAATTTGATGATAAGTTTACCTTCATTTCACGGAAAGCATTATTAGCCAAGGAAACGGCAGAAAAATTATCGAATGAGTTAGCGATTAAAAGAGCACAGTGGCGAACTAAAACAGTTCAGTTAGAAGCTGAAATTGAGAAGTTGGAAATTGAAAAAAAACATCGTTCTTATGTTAGTGCTGCCCCTGTTTATTTAGAGAACCCTGTGACAAAAGAAGGAACTTTGATCATTTCTGATCGCCGTATTGCATTAAATGGCGTGATTCGGAGTGGGACGGCTGGCTATGTTACGTCACGTATTAATTACTACAATAATAAAAATGAAAAGCTCCCCATTTTTATTGTAATTGATTCTTCACCTGGGGGATCGGTGATGGAAGGCTATCGTATTTTAAAGTCTATGGAAGGTAGTGTCGCGCCTGTTTATGTTTTGGTTAAGTCGTTGGCAGCTTCAATGGCGGCGACTATTACTGCTTTAGCTGAAAAATCCTTTGCGTATCCTAATGCACTTTTTTTGCACCATCAAATGAGCAGAAGCATCACCTTTATGAGCTTAAACCTGACTGAGCAAAAGGAATTGCATGAGAACTCTCAGCGTTGGTGGAAACGATTAGCCAAACCTGTGGCAGATAAAATGGGGGTGTCACTGGATGAATTTGTGAAACAAATGTATGAAAACTCTTCACGAGGTGATTGGAGTGAGTTTGGTACAGAGGCAAAAAAACTAAAATGGGTTGATCAAATTGTGGAGCGTGTTAGTGAAACGTCCTTATTAAAAGATCCTGATAGTGAAGAAAGTAAATACACAAGCGAGCTTAGTGTGCTACAAGAAGAGGTCAATGAGCAGGGTAAGCCGGTGATGTATTTGCCACGCCTTTCGCCGATGGATCATTATTATCTCTATAACCCTGATCGCTATTATCATATGCGATAAATGGGTCATCAATACGTTACAATGCTTTTTTTCAGCATGATTCTTAGTTTTTAAGAGAACTATTATGCCCGTGATTAAGCAAGCCGATTTTATTGATAGTGTGACAGATGCGTTGCAGTTTATTTCCTACTATCACCCGCCAGACTTTATTGAAGCCATGTATCAGGCATGGCAACAGGAACAATCACCCGCCGCGAAAGATGCCATATTGCAAATATTGGTGAATTCACGTATGTGTGCCGAAGGCAAGCGACCTATTTGTCAAGATACGGGGATTGTGACCGTGTTTTTGAAAATAGGCATGAATATTCGTTGGCAAAGTGAGTTAAGTGTTGAGGAGATGGTTAATGAAGGCGTAAGACGTGCATATTGTCATCCTGATAATGTATTACGTGCCTCTATTCTTGCTGATCCTGTAGGAGAGCGACGTAATACACAAGATAATACTCCTGCCGTTATTCATATGCAGGTTGTTGCAGGCGATACTGTTGACGTTGATATTGCAGCAAAAGGTGGTGGTTCAGAAAATAAGGCCAAAATGGTGATGTTAAACCCCAGTGATAGCGTTGTTGATTGGGTGCTGAAAACCGTGCCAACCATGGGGGCAGGATGGTGTCCTCCGGGCATGTTAGGTATTGGTATTGGGGGGACTGCTGAAAAAGCTGCGCTATTAGCAAAAGAATCGCTGATGGAGTCCATTGATATTCATGAATTACGTGTTCGCGGTGCAAAAAATCGTATTGAAGCATTACGTTTAGAATTAATGGACAAAGTGAATGCTTTGGGTATTGGCGCACAAGGTTTAGGCGGTTTAACCACTGTGCTTGATATTAAGATTAAGGATTACCCTACTCATGCAGCTTCTTTGCCTGTGTGTATGATTCCTAACTGTGCTGCTACACGGCATACTCATTTTACCCTTGATGGTTCTGGTGCTGCCTTACAAACGTCACCTGATTTATCATCATGGCCTAATCTGTGTTATACACCTGATAAAAAAGCCCGACGCATTAGCCTTAATGATGTTAGCAAAGAGGAAATAGCAACATGGCAAGCAGGTGAAGTGATACTGCTTTCAGGAAAAATACTTACAGGTAGAGATGTCGCACATAAACGTATTATTAGTTTGTTAGATAGTGGTGAGGCTCTACCTATTAATCTAAAAGGACGTTTTATTTATTATGTTGGACCTGTTGATCCTGTACGAGAAGAAATTGTTGGTCCAGCAGGTCCAACAACGGCAACCCGTATGGATAAATTCACCGATCAACTGCTTGATGAAGCTGGTCTATTCGGTATGATAGGCAAAGCGGAACGTGGTGATGCTGCAATACAAAGCATTAAACAGCATAAAGCGGTTTATTTAATGGCCGTTGGTGGTTCTGCTTACTTAGTATCTAAGGCGATTGTTGGCGCGAAAGTATTGGCATTCCCTGAGTTGGGTATGGAAGCTATTTATGAGTTTGAGGTAAAAGATATGCCTGTAACGGTAGCCGTTGATAGCCGTGGTGAGTCAGTGCATAAGACAGGTCCTGAAAAGTGGCAGAAAATCATTTTTCAACAGTCAATAAAAAACTGTTAAAGAACTACAGGGTTCGTTTACCGCATTAGTGGATAAGTTTGCATAATATGATGCAAGAGTTGGTTTGATAATAGGTAACGGTAAGTTACAATAGCGTGCTATACCATACAGGGCTTTATATTCAGCATTGCGTTGAGTCTTAAACGTAAAATCCACTCCAATTGCTTATCAGGTAAACTTATCAATGCATATTTCTATGCGCCAAATACGCATCTTTGACGCTGTTTCTCGTTATGAGAGCCATACTCGTGCAGCAGAACAGCTGCATATGACCCAACCTGCTGTTTCGATGCAAATGAAGCAATTAGAAAGAGCATTGGATATTGCGCTATTTGAGAAACATGGCAAATTATTAGTCCTGAGTGTTGCTGGGCTTGCGCTTAGAGAATATTGTCAGGATATTATTCAGTCCTACAATAATATGCTGGATCATGTCGAAAAATTTAAAGGCTGTCAGCAAGGACATTTGACCGTTTCAGTTACTTCCCCTGCCAATTATTTTGCTACACGCATTCTTTCGGCTTTTTCACGTGAGTTTCCTGAAGTTACTATTAGTCTAGATGTCACTAATCGGCAACGTATATTATTGCAACTTGATAATTATGAACCCGACATTGTTATTATGGGAGAACCGCCTAAGGGGCGTGGTTTAACATCAGAACGGCTTATGCCTAATCCATTAATGCTGATTGCCCCTCCTGATCATCCGTTGCGAGGTAAGAAAAACCTTACGATGAAGGATGTATGCAATGAAGAATTTGTGATGCGAGAAAAAGGCTCTGGTACAAGAGAGAGTATTGAGCATCATTTTGCTAAATGTGGCATGCATTGTGAAGCCAAACTGGAAATGAGTAGTAATGAGGCGATTAAACATGCTGTTTCAGCAGGCTTTGGTCTAGGTATTGTGTCATTGCATACTATTAGGCTGGAGTTGCAAGATAACCTTTTTGTTGCATTGGATGTTGAAGGATTTCCATTGCAGCGTTATTGGCATGTAGTGACACGTTCAGGAAAAGCAATGTCGCCTATTGCACAGGCTTTTAATGACTACTTACGTGATAAGGCTGAGTATTATGTTAAGCCTAAAGGATTGAAATAAGATAGATAAATTATCTGCTTTTTCTTTGAAATATTATTTTTTGTTGTTTTCAACAGCAGCTGATAGTTTTTTCGCATCCTCTGCTGATAGCGTTTGTCCGTGCTGTGAAGCAACAAGGTTGACGTTATCAGTCTCATTATTTTCTTCAACGTCTTCATTACCAATAAGCTGTTCGCTAATTCGCTCAGCGATTCGTTTGATATTTGCCCCTTCGGTAAGTGCCATCACTGGCAGCTTAACACTAAAACGTTCCTCTATTGCTAGTACGAGTTCCATACCCATTAATGAATCCATACCTAGATCAAAAATAGAGGAGGTAGTATCCAATTTTTCAGCAGGAATACGTAGGATTTGGGCGATTTCATCCATTAGCATGGTGCTAATGAGGGCTTGAGCTTCTGCTGTGCTTTTGTCTGCAAGCAAGATTTGAATATCTTCAGTTTGTTCTGAAGCAGAGGAGCACTGACGTAGTTGTTCTTCATATTTATTAGAACGTGCTGATGGCATAAGGCGCTGGATAGTATTCCAATCGAAGTCGATAATAGCGGCGCCAATATGTTGATTGACAATAAGCTTTTCTAACATCGCTAATGCATGATCTGAATGTAATGGCTTGCCACCTAAGCGTGATTGTAAAGCCGCTTTGGTTTTTTCATTGCGAGCTAAGAAGCCAACATCATCAATAGCTCCCCATGCTGCATAGGTTGCTGGTAGTTGTTTAGCATGACGATAGTGTGCGAGTGATTCAAGGAACATATTCGCAGAGACATAATTCGCTTGTCCTGGGTTACCCATAAAAGTCGTTGCTGATGAATAGAGGACAAAAAAGTCGAGGTTAAGATGTTCAGTGAGCGTGTGCAAATGCCATGCACCACTGATTTTAGGTGCTATAACGGTGCTAAATTGCTTTGTTTGCATGTTTCTAATCAATCCATCATCCAGCACCATTGCGGCATGAATAATACCTTTTAGTGGTTTTTGGGTGGGGATTTGGTTAATCAGTTGATGTAATGCTTTTTCATCCGTTACATCACAGGCATGTGTTGTAACATTAATACCTTTTTCGCGGAGTGTGGCGATATGTTTTGTTGCTTCATGATTGGTTTTGCCACCACGACTGAGCAAAATAAGGTGTTGAGCGCCTTTTTCTACCAACCATTGGGCTGTTTTTAGTCCAAAACCGCTTAATCCACCTGTAACGAGATAACTGCCGTTGGCATCACATTGCAGTGCCTTTTGTGTGGGTTTTTCAGTTTCAACGATGAGGGTATTGATGATAGATGGGTCTTCAAAGGAGACAATCACTTTGCCAATTTGTTTTGATTGTTGCATATAGCGAAAAGCATCTTCAACATGAGTCGCAGGGAAGGTGCGATAAGGCAGTGGGCGTAAGATGCCTTCGTTAAACAAGCCCATCATCTCTTTGAACAGGCGACCTGCTAAAGCGGGTCGTTGAATCAACAGTTGATCAGCATCAATACCAAAATATGAAATATTGTTACGGAAGGGGCGTAAACCGATTTTGCTGTTTTCGTAAAAATCACGTTTACCCAGTTCAAGGAAGCGACCAAAGGGTTTGAGAATAGCAAGGTTGCGATTAATGGCTTCGCCTGCCAGTGAGTTTAAGACAATATCAATGCCTTCCCCCTTTGTTATTGCCATAATATCGTCTGCATAGTTAAGGCTACGAGAGTCAAGAATATGATCTGCACCCATCAAACGAACAAAATCACGTTTTTCATCAGTGCCTGCGGTAGCAAATATTTCTGCACCGCAATAGCGTGCATATTGTATGGCAGCAATCCCAACACCGCCTGCGGCACCATGAATTAAAATTTTATTGCCTTCTTCTAAGTGTACCAAGTGATGTAATGCATAGTACACAGTAAAAAACGTGGTGGGAACAGTGGCTGCTTCTTGGTAGCTCCATGCTTCAGGTTTATGCGCAACTGCCGTTGTTTCGGTAATAACGCGGGAGCTAAAGCAAGCTGAAGCAAAACCGATAACCGCATCGCCTATACTAAAATTATCAACGTTAGTACCTACTTGTACAACGGTACCTGCAAGTTCCATGCCTAATGTAGGGCCTGCAAACCCATTTTCTACCGCTTCATCGGAAAGTAAGCCCATTGCATACATTACATCGCGAAAGTTAAGCCCTGTTGCTAGGGGGTGGATTTCGATTTCATTGGCTTTTAAGTGACGTGGTGGTAATGCTTTCCAATATAAATTTTTTAAGGAGCCTGGTGTTTTGAATTCAAGGCGAAAATGAGGGGGGGATGCTGTTAGTTGTGAGATAGGCTGGAGGTCTTTTTTGCGCATTCGCATCACATGGCGTGCATTTTTTGACAGAATAATTTCGTTTTCACGAGGGGTAGCGTTGAGAAACTCTGCGACTAATTGATGACTTTGTATGCTTGTATCAGCTTGACCTTTTTGATCTTGTAGATCAATCATAAAGCTTTGTAGAGCAGGATGTTCATTCATCAATACACGTCCTAACCCCCATAAAGTAGCTTGTTCAGGTGTATTGTTAAAGTTGAAAGGGGTATTGGCTTGGTCAATAACGGCCGCATTACGGGTAATAAACCAGAGTGTACATTCTGTTTGATTTTTCTCAAGCTGTTGTGCCAGTTTTATCGTGCTGAGACAGCGTTTTTTTTGTAATGCCAGTATTGTGGATGCCGATGTATTTGTATTGTCATTGAGTCCTGCTAAATGGATGATGTTGTCAGTGGGTATTGTTTGAGGTGAAAATGTTTCAATGAGGCTAACATCCTGTTGTTTTTCTTGTAATGCTGACTGTAATTTGTGAGCAAGTTCCAGCGTGTTGTTATCATGAAAAATTAGCCATGAGGGTTGTTTGATAGAAGACGAGCTTACGGTCTGCTCAGCGTGTTGTTGGCTTTGTTGGTTATTGAATGCAAGGGCAGGTGACTCTGCGATAATCATAAAAGTGCCAACGCCTTCTATTGCAGCAGGTTCTTGCAAAATGGCTGTATTATCGAAGCCTGTGTCATTAAGATGTTGTTGCCATGCTGCTGTTGTTAGCAATGATGAGGTTGCCTGATCCATGACGCTATCATTGTGCATCCACCATGTTGGGTCAATACCAAAGGTTAAATCAGTGAAACGATCAGGTTGATTTTCTAGTAGTAGCAGTAAACCTTTGGGGGCAAGGAGTTGGGTAATATTTTTTAGTGCATTATCTAGATGAT
>CAYNGN010000087.1:0-6410 GCA_964396615.1 uncultured Thiothrix sp.
CACAATGCTTTGCAAATCATTAGGCAAGGCTTCAAAAGCTTCTTTATTAATCAGCGCCTCAAGCGTTGTGCCGGGTTCATGCCAGCCAGGGAAGTAGTAATATTTGGCAACTTTATGAAAGCCAAACGCAAGGTCATTATAAGGACCTACCCATTCTGTGGCATCAATTGTACCTGTTTGCATGGCTGTGAATAGCTCGCCACCAGGTAAGTTGACAGGCGTTCCACCAGCGCGTTTTAATACTTCACCACCCAAGCCAGGGATGCGCATTTTTAGCCCTTTAAGGTCATCAACGCTATTGATTTCTTTATTAAACCACCCACCCATTTGTACGCCCATATTGCCTGCGGGCATTGGAATAAGATTATATTTTGCATAGGCTTTTTGCCATAGTTCCAATCCACCACCATTATAAAGCCAACCATTCATCTCTTGTGCGGTTAGCCCAAAAGGTACGGTAGAGAAAAATTGGAAAGTCGCATCTTTGCCTTTCCAGTAATACGCGGCACCATGTCCCATTTGTGCTGTGCCACGTGATACCGCATCGAAGATTTCTAAGGCAGGTACCAGTTCGCCAGCACCATAAACTTTGACCTGAAGGCGACCATTAGAAAGCTCATTAATTTTACTGGCAAGGTTCTCTGCCCCTGTGCCTAAGCCTGGGAAGTTCTTTGGCCATGTGGTAACCATTTTCCATTTAATGGTTTCTATTTTTTCACTTTTTGTACTTGGCTCTACAGTATTATTTGTTGTGTTACTCGCTGCTGAGCGTTCACCACATGCACTTAACAATAAGCCAGAAACAAACAAGGTTCCTATAGCACGTATTTTCACTGGGTTTTGTCGCAGTATTTGTAACAGTATTTTTGCTAAGGTATGCCATAATGGCGCGGTTATTCTCATGTTGATACATTCCCGAAAACATAATCGCTGCATTGTATGTCTTAATTGCTAATAATGTAAGAGACTACCTTGTGCTATGTAGCTATTAATGGGCATTGCTCGGTTATACTCATCTTTTCTTATTTGTTGTTGGAAGCTTTTTTATGTTGGTCTTTTCGGATCTTGCACTACGTCGTGGCAATCGTCTTTTGTTGGAAGAAGCTTGTTTTAGTATTCATCCAGAACAAAAAGTGGGGATTACGGGGGCAAATGGCACAGGTAAGTCAAGCTTATTTAAATTGATTATGGATGAGCTTAGTGTGGACAGTGGTCGTTTTACCATGCCACCCAATTGGGTGATTGCGCATGTTAAACAAGAAACACCTAATACGAAGACAACGGCATTGCAATATGCCTTGCAAGGTGATCAAGAATATATACAGCTACAAACACAGATTGCTCTGGCAGAAGGTGAAAAATTAGGTTTATTGCATGCAAAATTGGAAGCAATTGATGGTTATACGGCTGAGAGTCGTGCGGCTATTTTATTGCATGGTTTAGGTTTTACTAATGACAAAATTGGTTTACCTGTTACCCAGTTTTCGGGCGGATGGCGGATGCGGCTTAATCTTGCTCAAGCGTTGATGTGTCGTTCTGATTTGTTGTTGTTGGATGAGCCAACAAATCACCTTTATCTTGATGCTGTTATTTGGTTGCAAGATTGGTTGATGAGTTATAAAGGAACTTTGTTGCTTATTTCGCATGATCGTGAGTTTCTCGATAGTATTGCCAGTCATATCGCTCATATTGAATCACAACACATTACGTTATATACAGGTAATTATTCTGCTTTTGAAAAGATACGTGCCGAACGATTGGCACAACAGCAAGGTGGCTATGATAAGCAGCAGTTAGAAGTGGCTCATATTCAAAAATACGTTGATCGCTTTCGCGCCCAAGCAACGAAGGCAAAGCAAGCGCAAAGCCGTCTTAAAGCATTGCAACGCATGGCATTAATTGCCCCTGCACACGTTCAATCCGCGTTTCAGTTTCGTTTTAAAGATCCTGAAAAACTACCTGATCGTTTACTTAGTTTAGAAAAGGGGGTATTGGGCTATGGCGAAACTGTTATCTTAACAGGTGTTGAATTAGAACTTGTTGCAGGTGCGAGAGTAGGGTTGATTGGACCTAATGGGGCTGGTAAATCGACCTTGATTAAAGCATTAGCAGGCGATTTGGCATTACAATCAGGGCAATGTGAGCAAGCACAGTATTTAAAAATAGGCTATTTTGCTCAGCATCAATTAGATCAGCTTGTTTTAGAACAAACGCCTCTTGAACACTTGCGTCAGCTTGATAAGCAAACACGAGAGCAGGAACTGAGAAATTATTTGGGCGGTTTTGGTTTTCAAGGGGAGCGTATTGATGAAGCCGTTGCACCGTTTTCTGGTGGCGAAAAGGCACGGTTAGTATTAGCGTTGTTGGTTTATCAAAAACCCAATCTATTATTATTGGATGAGCCGACTAACCATCTTGATTTGGAAATGCGCCATGCCTTGACAGTGGCATTACAAGGCTTTGTTGGGGCAATGGTGATTGTGTCGCATGATCGACATTTGCTTAAAACGGTGACGGATGAGCTGATTCAGGTGAGTCATGGTCAGGCAACACCGTTTGATGGTGATTTAGATGATTATGCTATCTGGTTAAAGCAACAGAATAAGGTGTTGTTAGGAAAAAAAACGTCAACAAAAGCGAGTAAACCGACAGATCGAAAGCAACAGCGTCGCCAAGAGGCGGAGCGTAGGAAGCAATTTCAGCCAATGAAAAACAAGCTTAATAAACTTGAAAAGCAAGTAATGGTTTTAAGTGAAAAACAAAAACGTTTGGAAGCCTGTTTAGTGGATGTAGAATTATATAAGGAAGAAAATAAAGTAAAGTTAAAGCAGAATATTGTTGAAAAGCATAAAGTGGATAGTAAATTAGATGAGTTGGAGATGGAGTGGTTGGAATTAGGTGAAACGTATGAGTTGGCATTGTTGGAAGGAGTCAGCAAGTAGTCGTATTTATGGTTAAAAAATAATAAGTGCTACTTGCTTCTGAAAAGGTATCTATAGGTTTGCTGCCCGACTAGGAAAGTTTAATTCAATAACCCGCCGTGTTGCCGCTGCGAGGTCTTTTTTGCCTAGTTTCTTACTGGCCTGCATTTTTATCACCAGTGCATCAATAACTGCTGGAGAGCCTTGGTAATGTTTAATAGCATACTCAGCACGATTAAAGGCTGCAAGATAAGCACCGCGCTTCATATAATATTGAGCAACATTCACTTCTGATTTTGAGAGCGAGTTGCGTAAATGTTGAATGCGCATTTTGGCATCGCTGACATATTTGCTATTTGGGTAACGGTTGGTGAGTTTTGAGAAGTCGTGGAAAGATTCCTTTTGTTTGACATTATCAAGGTCAGCAAAGCTACGTGGGAAGAATTTATCAGTAATGCTTGTGCCACGATTAAAGTTTACTAGCCCGCGTAAATAAAGTGCGTAGTCAAAAATAGGGCTGCGTGGGTGGATACGCATAAAGCGGTCAATGGTATCAAGTGCCGTATCTTCTTCTTCAGCTTTATAGTAGGCATAAGCTGTTTCTAACATACTTTGTTGGGCAAAACGTCCTAAGGGATAGCGTGCCTCTAGGGTTTCATAATCTTTGATTGCGGTTTCGTAGTTGCCTTTATCTAAAGCACGACGCGCATCACTGAGCAGTTTGTTGGCAGATCTACCATCATCAATAGTGGCTTTGTCATCTTTTACAGATTGCGACAATAAGCTACATGCAGTGAAGTTTATGCTGGAAAATAGAAAAAAAGCGCTAAAAAGCCATTTTCTATTGTTTTTATTAATGATTTTCATAAAATTACTATCTATCGTGGTGATATCAAGAGTATATATTAATAACTCGAAAATAAATAAATGATATTTTGTTTTGTATATATATATTTACACATGTTCTTAGATCAAGATATAAGGTAATGAAAGTAAAAAAAGGCCAAAGATAATTCTATAAATGCCAAAGGCAACAAAGGTAAACTTTGCTAAAAAGCGAATAAAGAGTTTCATTACAAAATAAGCAACAATAAAGGCGGTTATAAAGCCAACACCCAGTACAATTAAGTTGCTTTCGCTAAATTCTTTATAGTGATTTAATAACTCATAGCCAGATGCAGCAACCATAACGGGTAATGCCAATAAAAATGAAAATTCGGCACTGGCTTTGCGGTTTAGACCTACCAATAGTGCGCCTACAATGGTAGAGCCGGCACGGCTAGTGCCAGGTATTACCGCTAATACTTGAGCAAGACCAATCATGGCAGCTTGCTTGTAAGTTACCTCTTCAACTTCTTTGGTTGATGTGCTGGATTCTTGGTAAAAATATTCCAAAATTAAAAAGGCAATACCACCCACAATAAACATCGTAGCGACTACATTGACAGAAAAAAGTGCTTTGATTTGACTACTAAAAAGAAAACCAATTGCTGCAATCGGAATAAAAGCCAAAGTAACTTTTAGCCATAAGTCTATCTTGCTGAGGGTGAATTTTTCTTTGTAATTAGCAACAACTGCCAGAATAGCCGCGAGTTGAATAACAATTTCAAACGAGGTATTGACCTCGTTTTGTACGATGCCTAGCCATTGGCTAACAACGATTAAATGTCCTGTCGATGAAACAGGAATAAATTCGGTAAGCCCTTCTACAATACCTAAAATAACTGCTTGTATTATATCCATTATGATTTATTTGTTGATGTGATTATTGGTGTGATTATTTATCGTTTACAACTTGTGTCGAGAATCGACACCTGTAAAGCCCAGTAGCCCTTCGTTAATCTTTTTCCCTAATGTCATGACTTTAAAATGTTCACCCATTTCAGCAGGAAGCGTTAGAGTACGTACTTGCTGTGCTAGTTGATGGTGCTTATTGGGTTCGTGTTCCAATGCCTGCATGAGATGTTGTTCTAGACCGTTGGCAATTAAAAAAGTTGCTTGAGATGTAAAGCTCAGAACAGTAAGTTCTACCTTATCTGCTGCTTCAGCAACTGCGGTGAAGTCAATATTAGCCGTAATATCTTGTAACCCTGGATAGTAGAGAAAGTCCCCATGTGCCCTGTGTTGATAGTAGCATAATAAGGTGCCTATGTTTCGATCTGGATGATAATATTCTTGGCGCGTATAGCCATAATCAACCAGAAGAATGATGCCTTGTGCTAGGCTTTCTGCTACGGCATGAAGCCAAGGGAAAATCATTGGGTTGACTTCAGAAGTGTAAGGGTCATAGCGTGGTTTAATAGATAAGTCATCAATGATTGCTGTAAGCCTGTTAGAGGCAGGTTGATCGTGCACTGTTAGTTGTGTGCCATCAAAGCCGATGTGTTGTTCGTAGACTTCGTTATTGATAATGCTAAATAAATCAACAGGCATGGCATCTAATACTTCATTGGCAAGAATGACTCCATTGAAGTTTTTTGGCAATGTGGTAATCCATTGGATATATCCAACTAAGTGAGGTATTTCATGCAAGAAATACTGCTTTTGGCATGCAATAAGATCAGGGCTTACTTCAAGTATTAAATACTGTTTGGGGAGCATTTTTTGCTCATCAAGATAGCGTAAAATTTCTGCTGCCATTGCCCCAGAGCCTGCACCAAACTCTAGAATTTCGGCCGAATTTCTGCCTAGATTAGCGAGTACAGGTTGGCATTGTTGTGCGATACAGCGTGAATAGAGTGGTGATATTTCAGGTGCAGTTGTAAAATCACCTTGATGACCTAGTTTGTGTTTTCCTGCGACATAATAACCCAGTTGTGGTTCGTAGAGTGCCATTTCCATAAAGCGACGAAAAGGAATAGTTTGTTGTATTGTTTGTTGTATTTCCTTGCTAATCTGTTGTACTAGCTCATGACTTAATTCGTGTTCTTCAGTAGTGGGTACAGGGAGGGGAGAGGAAATATTCATGGGGATATTTGTGCGTAAAATGGAATGAAAATATAGCTTTTACTTAAATAATTTCTTAGATAGGCGAGTGATGCTTGCCGAACGATTAATCGAGAAACTTAATAAGTGAATGTCTATGAAAAAACAAGCGGAGAAATAGCTAATGGCTGAGTTAAAAGGAAAAACAGTGTTAATTACAGGGGCTGCAAAACGTATTGGGGCAGCGATTGCGCGGTGTTTACATAAAGCAGGCGCGCGCATTGTAATTCATTATCGTGCCTCAAGCGAGACAGCTAAGCTATTAGCAGCAGAACTTAATGCTGAGCGTGTAGATTCAGCAACCACTTTTCAGGCTAATCTTTGTGATATTAAGCAGTTGCCAAAAATAATTGATTATGTATTGCTTGAGTATGGTCGCTTAGATGTACTCATTAATAATGCTTCATCTTTTTATCCGACGTTGGTAGGGGAAATTACGGAACAACAATGGGATGACTTATTGTGTTCTAATCTTAAAGCGCCTTTATTTTTATCACAAGCAGT
>CAYNGN010000087.1:6432-8027 GCA_964396615.1 uncultured Thiothrix sp.
ACAGTAACGGTTGTATTATTAATATGATCGATATTCATGGCATGCGACCCATGAAAGGTTATCCTGTTTATAGCGCTGCTAAAGCAGGATTGCATATGCTTACTCAGTCATTAGCGCGTGAGTTAGGGGAAAAAGTGCGAGTTAATGGCGTTGCTCCAGGCGCTATATTATGGCCTGAAGATGAAGAAAATCAAGCATCTCAAACTGAGTTATTGGCAAAAACAGCATTGAAAAAACGAGGTAGCCCAGATGATATTGCTGCCACTGTATTGTTTTTAGTACGTGATGCACCTTATGTAACAGGACAGGTTATAGCGGTTGATGGTGGTCGAATGTTGAATCACTGATAATGATGACTTTTGTTGGTATAACTTTTCCTTATTTTATTCCTGCAAAAAGGCGATTTTTGGCATAAGTATACAAGGTAGGGTGTGACCAAAGACTTGATGGTGATATGCCTTTGTGAGGTGTGATCGTATTGTTATCTACATCGCGCAATGCTGCTTTCATCAGTGGGATGGCAATTGCAATTTGATGAGTTGGGTAAGTGGTAAAGTTGTCTTCAGTATTGGTGGTAATAGTGTCTTGGTACAGTATTTCTCCAGTATCAATACCAGAATCGACAAGGTGTATTGTTACCCCACAATGGGCATGATCATTATTAGCAATAGCCCAGTAGCCACCATGTACGCCACGGTATTTGGGGGTAATCCCCATATGTGTATTGATAAACGTTGTATCAATACATTCAAGCACTTCTTTTTTAATAATACGTGTACCATTGACCACAACAGCATCTGCTTGGGTTTTTTTCAGTAATGCGATGACTTCTGGATCATTAACGGTTTGTACTTTGGTTGTTATTGAGTCAGGAAAAGCCGTTGTGTTTAGTTGATATTGTTGCAGCAAGGTCTTAATACGTGTTGTAGATGTTTTGGTTAATAACTTGCTGAAGAGCATAAATGCAATTTGTCCTATTACTGTTATAGCACCAAGGGTTTTCATTCTACGTTTTAATAATTGGCTGGCAGGGACTTTATCTTCAAGAACAATATGAGTAATCTCAATATTTTTTTCTTCAGCGAGGGCGTGGTACATTATCCTTGAGGAAGGATCGTTGCTACAGAGTAAAAGGATTTTCATCTAAAAAATATCTCAGTTTTACGATGTTCTCTCAGCGAATGCTGGCATGAAATCGTCCATGTTGTACTTCTAGCAAATAGTTTTATGGTAGTTTCTTTACCAATACAGAAGTGGTTAGTGTTTTCCATGAATATCGCTAGGAGTAAAAGCCTGAGCTTTTTCCTTTTACGAACCCCATTTCCTTTGAGGTTTTACTAAAATTTATTTTTTTGAAGCCCCAAAATTTTTTGTTGGCTGTTATTGATTAGTACGTGTTTTGATGTTGGGCGGCACGCTTATAATGCTGCCGGACTCATTGGATTGGTATGAGGGTAAATTGAGTTGCTACATGTAATATTGGTTTTTCCCATTTTGATTTAGCCAGTAGAGCAGATAGGATGCGATTAGTTCATTAATATTGCTGATAAATATGTTTGGTATATTTATTAATACATAAAACAATATATAAGTTA
>CAYNGN010000088.1:0-8004 GCA_964396615.1 uncultured Thiothrix sp.
CTTGCCCAAGACATTTTCCCGTATTGTCAGCGATTTTTGGTAGTACCTCAGCGCATTGCGGTTATCGCCCATGCAATCATAGGTTAAGCCAATATTGTGATAGCTTTGAGCCGTAGCAGGGTGTTGCTTACCCAAGATATTTTCTTGAATGGCAAGTGATTTTTGGTAGTATGCAAGTGCCTTAGGATAATCTGTTGTGGCATGATAAATTATGCCAATCTCATTATAGCTCATTGCTACATGAGGGTGTTTATTACCCAGAATTTTTTCAAATATTGCGAGAGCCGTTTTTTTATATTTTAGCGCTTTGGGATAAATACCTAAGGTATCATATATTACTCCGATATTATGATAGCTACTTGCAGTATCAAGATGTTTTTTACCCAAAACCTTTTCCCGCATTTTGAGCGCCCTTAATCCATATTCCAAACCTTTGGAATAATTCCCCATGTCGCTATAGGTGGCTCCTATATTATTATAACTTTTCATAGTATCAGGATGTTTCTTGCCTAAGACATTTTCCCATATTGCGAGAGCTATTAGGTAGAATTCTAATTCTTTAAGATAATTTCCCATATCGCCATAAAGCACTCCAAGATCGTTATAACTTACCCCCATCTCAAAGTGTTTTGTACCTAAAATATCCCCCCTTATAATGTGACCTTTTAATTGATATTTCAAGGCCTTAGTATAATTTCCCGTATTATGATAGATTTTTCCTATGCTACTATATCCCCTAGCAGTATCAAGATGTTTTTTACCCAAAATCTTTTCCCATATTGTGAGAGCTTTTAGTGTATATGCTAATGCTTTAGAGTAGTTCCCCACCGTATCATAAATCCCGCCAATATTGTTATAACTTCTTGCAGTCTCAATATGCTGTTTACCCAAAATATTTTCTCGTATTTCGATGGCTTTTAGGTGATATTCCAGTGCTTTAGAGGTATTGTTCATTTTTGCATAAGTATTTCCTATGGCATTATAATTCACCGTAGCAATATAGCTTTTCGTACCAAAAATTTGTACTTCTATCTTCGATAAGCCCTGAAAATACTTTAATGCCTGCGGATAGTTGCCTTGTTGATAATAAATACTTGCTTTGTTGCCGATAAATCCAAGAAATGCAATACAACTAAATACTAAACCAAACATCAAACCAACCCTATTCCATAGTGAAAACTTTTTGTTATTGATAAAACCATTAACAACATATTTATTGATTTGTAACGCAAGACTATTAAAAGGAATTAATACAATAAAACTAAAAAAACCTATCCAAAAAAAAGGAGAATCGGCACCCCAAAAAATCCCTAATAACATAAGATAAACAAAGACGAGTAAAGGGGTGGGTAGTGATGTTTGTATATTGTGGATACTCGCTGTTGTCTTAATATATTTAAAACAAGAATACACCCAGAATGGAAAAAAAACTGCTCTCAAAAATGGGTTGATATTCTGTCCTGTTCTTGCTTTTATTAACGTCCAATTTTTGTAAAACCAGTAAAAATGGTAAAGACCAAAGGTAGATAGAGACATAATGGAAAATTTAAACGTGGAAACCGTAAAAAAGTATGCTCCATTATTTTTTTTAATAGGATTTTTAGTAAGATTTTGTTTTAACTTATGTTGATGAATGATTTTTTTCAATGTCAACTTACCTTTAAAATTAGCAGGGTAATGTCCCTATAACATTCCATGAGTGCAAGGAAAAAATTCAATCATCTTAATATGTTTGGTAGTGACTCTTTAATCTCAAGCAATGACGCAAAATCCTTAGGTTTATCCGCTGCTGAAAAAACTTTCCATGTAGGAGGCGTTCCACGTTTGCCTTTAGGTGGCTTATTAATAGTGACACAACACTTTTTTTCCTTGTCACCTAATGCAATCTTTTTAGGCGCACCAAAGAGTTTTTTTTCTTCTAATTTAACCAATCCTTGCTTCACTTGAACCGATTCTTCATCCTCTTTAATATCAATTTGATAATCCGTGCCTTTAATCGTTAACACCGTTGACGGTATTTTTGTCTTATTGCTATCGGATTCTTGTTTGCCCACTTTGCCTGAGATGACACGTAAAGTCCCTGTGACAAATTGCATCATAATCGAATTATCAGCGCCCTTTGTTTGAAAATGATAGTGATTAATCGCTAATTGACTATTGCCACCTAAGGTAATGCTTGCACCGTCAATCATGGTGAGGGTGATTTGGCTTTCAGCACTCGTGATAACCATACCGAGGTTAATAGGACTGCCTTGTTTAAGTGGTTCTCCATTACAACCAATCGCTTCTCCTTTGAGGTATTTAACATGACCGATAACGGTGGTTTGATCAATGGCTTTAGACGTTGCGGCTGGCGCGGAAAAAACAGGTTTTGCAAGCGATAATAAAAGCATGCTGAGAATGAAAAAGGGGGATTTAAGTATCATAATGACCAATGCATGTCTCCTTAATGACCAAGTGGTTATTGGGCAATGATTATAGATAATTAATAGCATTAAATACGGTCTATCTTATTTTTTTATCAATACATTGAGGTATTTTTGAATTTAAACGGCAAAATTTCGTTAAGGATAGAGAGTCAGATAATGATATTCAGCCATAAAAAGCACGTCATGTAGGTTATTTTTTAACTCGTTTTCTGTTGCAATTGAGGGAAGATTCGGCATTTTCTTGTATTAACAAGGTATATGAAATAGATTGCATGACGACGGATTTTAATTAAGCACGAAGCCCTAAGAAATTGCTATGAAAAATCGCTACATAAATGAAGTCCTTTCTTCCTTTCCTTACCCGATTAGCTCGCGCTTTACTAAATTAGGTACGGACGAATGCTTGGATGCAGGGCCGTTGCGTTTACAATATATTTGGCTGACGAGTGAAGCGATCTGTCGTTTTTTAGGAGTGGTGGTGCTTTGTGAGTGTCGGCAGCTTGTTGAAACTAAACCTGAATTAGCCATCCGTTTTCCTAATCATTTCTTGGAATCATTCAAACGTCCTTCATGGGGAACGTGGATTGCTATTATTCGCGAAGGCTTAAAGTATTTATACCAGCATCAAGCCACACTATTGATGCCTGAGTTACATGATTTCTATTTTGATCGCCATCAAAAACCCAGTCGTGCCGCCAAAGCATTGGATGATGCCCTTGCGCTGCGTAATGCATATAGTCACGATAAGCTCAAGGCATTGCATCAACATCAGTTTGTAGCACTCTGCGAGCAAAGTTATCCCTTGATGGAAACGGCGTTGGAAGCGTCACACTTTTTACTGGATTATGAGTTGGTTTTTATTAGCCAGATTAAGGTCAATAAATGCCGTAATCAACCCAGTCGGTTTCATCATCATATTAAAAAAATTATGGGTGAAAACGATGAATTCAAAGGCGCAAGAGATGAGTTAGCCTTTAATATGGACACCCATGCCGCCCTGCTACTTAATCCCGATAGCAAACACTTTCTAAATCTCGACCCCTTACTGGTTTATGAAGCAAAAGCGGGCAAAGCACCTGATGTTTTCTTCTATAATGGCATGAGAAGCCCGAATAAAGCCACGTATACCGCGTGTAAACACGGTGAGTCTTTTACCAGTGACAACTCCGAACGAGCGACTGTTCTTAAAACAGAACTGCAACAGTTGTTTGACCTTTTTCGTGTGAATACAAACGAACCAGAGGACATTGTATGAGCCAGCATGATGACGACTCCATTCATGACCTGTTTCGTGGTCTTTCACTGGACGCAAACGCACCGCCCGAAGCGCGGACACCGTTTAAGTTTCTTGATGCTTATGGGTTAGAAGATCGTGACTTATTCTTTGGACGCGATCTAGAAATCCGTGAGCTGTATAGTAAATTCTATACCCACCCTTTATTACTCATTTATGGTGAATCGGGTTCAGGCAAAACCTCACTCATTCAATGCGGACTACAAGCAGAAATCCCCCAAGAAGAGGCATTGTTTGTCTTCGTACGCATGGCAACAGGCACACCGCAGGCGGTTATAGAAAAAGCCTTAAACAAGCAGATAAACCAATCCAGCCAAACAGAAGAACTAGATGAATTGCTTGATGCGGTTTATCGACAAAAACATAAATCGGTCATGCTGGTACTGGATCAGTTTGAAGAGTTCTTTATTTTTCAACCTCCTGTGGTACGCCAGCATTTTGCTAAGCAACTGGCACAATGGCTGCAACAAAAAAGCTATTTGCGCGTGGTTATCAGTATCCGTGAAGAATATTATGCTCAATTATCCGAGCTAGAAAAGGAGCTGCCCACGTTGTTTGACAATCGCCTGTGGGTACGCAATATGAGTCGCGAACAGGCGGAGGAAGTGATTACACAGCCTTGTAAGCAGTGTGATATTGACATAGAAAGTCGCTTAAGTCATCAGCTCCTCAAGGATCTAACCCAAGACAAAAAAGACATTGATCTGCCCATTTTACAAGTGGTGCTGGATAGCTTGTACCACACTGCCAAACAAAAACAGGCGGATCGGCTCGTCTTGAGCCTAGAAAGTTATCAAGCACTGGGTGAAATCAATAAAATACTGGCAAATTTTATTGAACAGCGCCTTAAAGAACACCAACATCCCGAACTCAGCCGTCAAGTACTCAAAGCGATGATCTCCGCTGAAGGTACGCGTAAAATCAGCACACTAGAGGCGATTCAACAACGCGCCAAAAGTTTCGGCACGCGCATACCGTTAGAAGCACTAAAACAACAGCTCCAACAACTCAGTGATGACCGTATCCTCTATGAAGATGTGGAAAACGGGTTTTATGAACTGCGCCATGATCGTCTAGCGATCCCCATTCACGACTGGATGACGGGGCTAGAAAAGGAAAGGGTAGCCATCCGTCAGGATATTGATAACCGCTATGAGGAATATTTAAAACGCCAGACATTACTCGATGCGGATTTTTTAAAGCTAATAGCGCCTTTTGCTGACCGCTTGCATCTTGATGAAGAACAAAAGACGTTTTTACAAAAGAGCCAGCAACATCATTCCGATAAAGCAAGACGACAGGTGTTATGGCTGATTACCGCTTTAGTCGCCATAGTGGTCATGGTGAGTTCCTTGTGGTATCAAGCAGAGCAAGCAAAACAACGCGCCGAAAAAGAACGTAAGCTGGCGATTGACTTAATTGACTATATGAATTTTGAGCTACACGATAAATTAAAACCGCTGGGTAAGCTCGATATTATGGATGATGTGCAACAACACATTAATCAATTTTTTGAGCGCATCGAACTGAGTGACAAGGATAAAGAAGCCTTCTATCAAAAAGCCGTCGGGTTATTACGCCATGCCAATACGCAATTCGCACAAGGCAAGGGAAAAGCAGCGGAATCAATGTACCTACAGGCACAACACTATTTTAAACGGCTCACGCAAAGCGACCCCAGCAATGTACGCTGGCAACATGCCCTTGCGGTGAGTTTCAATAAACGGGGTAAGGTCTATCATAAAAAAGGCGAAGCGGACAAGGCGTTCACCCTGTATCAAAAGGCACTACAGATCAATAAAACCTTATCCGCAAACGAGCCAAGCAATAAGCAATGGCAATATGATCTTTCGCTAAGCTTTAATTATCTTGGTAAGCTCTATCAAGCAAAAGGCGAGCTTGATACCGCGCTTAGCGTGTATCAAAATGCGTTGCAGATCAGAAAAAACCTAGCCAAAACCGACCCCAACACGATAAAAAGGCAACGCGATCTCTCGGTAAGTCTCGATAATGTGGGGTATCTGTATCAATTGAAAGGCGATCTTGATCAGGCACTGACTCTCTATCAACAGGCGTTACGCATCAGTAAAACCTTACTCAACAGCGCCCCGAATAATAGACGCGGACAACGCGATCTTTCGGTAAGTTTAAATAAAGTCGGCACGATCTATCAAGCAAAAAACGCGATGGATAAGGCACTCAATGCCTATCAAGAAGCCTTGCTTATCAGGAAAAAATTAGCTAAAAGAGACCCGAGCAATGTAACGTGGCAACGCGATCTTGCCATGAATTTCACCCAAGTCGGTCATTGCTATCAGTTAAAAGACGAGGACGACAAAGCACTCAATGCGTATCAAGAGGGGTTATTGATTATGCAACGTCTTTCTAAAAACGATCCAAGCAATGTACTGTTGCAAAGAGGTTTATCAATCAATTTAAGCAAATTGGGTGATATTAGCGTAAAAAACAAACAAATCGAACCAGCAAAAGCATGGTATACCAAGGCATTGCGTATTGTAGAAACATTAGCAACAAAGAACCCTAATACGATTCGATACGCCTTAGATACGGCAGAATTTTATTACAAACTATCGCCATTAGTACCGCAACAGCGTGAGCAATATATCCAACAGGCAGAGGCCATTTTGCAAAAAATAGCCCAACAAGGGAAGTTGACAAAAGCTGATCAAGATTATTTTCAGACGATGAAAAAGGCGTTAGGGATTGGTATTAAAACAAATCCTTCTCGTGTTTATTCAGACTCCCACCACTCACGGTAAGCAAGTGATGGCATCAGTATATTGCTATAGTAGGCTTTTTTTATATCAATTTGTTGGCGTGGTTCAATATAAGGTAGCACTTTTGTAGCCTTGATGTAGCTTGCGGAATCAAGGAGGAACATCGTAAGCATATAATTTATCATTATTTTACCTGCATTCCGCAAGCTCCATACAGGCTACGACTCTGTTATCTACATTTTTGAACCACACCAATTTGTTTATATACCCAATTCTGAATATTGTTCAACAGGAATGGTAATGCTCTCTTTTACTTTTTTGCCCTTTGAGTAAATATTACTAAATTCATTTTCTATATTTTTTAAGGTCTTTGCTGCAAAATATTTTTCACCACAGTACTCACAACTTTCACAAGGGACGTTGTTGACTATCATAAACTTATCATTGTGTTTATATGTGTATTGCGTTGTGATTTTTTTAAAATTCTTATTGCCGCAAAAATTGCAAAGGTTCATAACTAGCCTCTCTCGTATGGGGTTTTGAACTTAGGTGGTGTTGGGATGTAAACGGTTATGATAACTACTTGGTCATTGTTATAACCGCTTACGATGTGGATGGGCTTGCCGTCATTGCTAAAGCCTACAATTAAGCAGCTCTCGCCTCTACCTGTATCTTCGTAATTTTCGAGTATTCTTCCATTCACTATTGCCTCTTCTATTTCGATGATAGATAACCCATCGTTTTGCCTTTCATTGTCAGCATGTAAAGAGTAGAAATAATCATCATGCCTTACTTTTGCTTTGATACTTTCTATGTCCACCTATAGATTCCTATGTGAAAAAAACATAAAAGATAATATTCTACATCTTTACGCATAAGAAAGCCTACTGATCTGGCTGGCAAGCTACAACCCATGCAACAAAAACGCCGCCCAATAATACGGATGCAAACCCTGTTTAATCATTGCCAGTTTGCTTTGTTTTAACGCATCGGCATACTGCCCGTTATTGTCTTTACCTGCTTGATAGAAGGATTGCATTAAGTTAGCCGTTTCGGTATCGGAAACTTGCCATAAGCTCATCACCACATCTTTTGCCCCAGCTTGAATAAAGGCTTTAGTTAGACCACTGACACCATTGGTATTATTCGGGTCAACTTTACCTGTTTCACAAGCAGATAAAACCACTAAATCCGTGCCTTTAAGATCCAGCCCTGATAAATCCAGTGCGGTAACAATGCCTTCCCCCGTGCCGTTTTTAACACTCACATTGACTCCTGCAAACACTAAACCTGATTGCAACATCGGGTTGGGTGTATCGGCATCAAAAAAGCCGTGGGTGGCAATGTGTAAGATGTTGGGTTGTTTAATGGTGAGTAAATTGGCTTCTGTAGCATCGCCTTGGGTATAGTAATGGCGCACATTGGTTTTTTGTAAAATAGCAATAATGGCTTCAGCTTCGGTTTGTGTGCCTTTTAACGCGGAAAAAGCACCTGAACGTAATTGGCCTTGTCGTGTATTAGGGGTATCAATCGCGGTGGGTTG
>CAYNGN010000089.1:0-7980 GCA_964396615.1 uncultured Thiothrix sp.
CGAATTTTTACTTTTAAAGCGCGGTTCTCTTTATGACGATCAGTCGCTCTTTTTTGGCTCTCTGGTTTTTCTCGTGGGAAGTAAAGCAATAAAATACAACACTTTACCAATAATAGCTTTTTGAAAATCGCTGTATCTTTTTAAGTCTTTACCTTGTAACTCATTGATATTTTACTTTGAAATATGATGCTATTACATAATCAATCACTTAGCCTTAAAAAGACAAAAAAGATATCAACGATTTTTTTCGACAATTTAATGTATGTTGTTGTTTTTAAATATAATCGTTCCCACGGGAAAAACCAGAGAGCCAAGTATTTAGAAAAACAGGTAAATTTACGTTCTTTTCGTTATCACAAATTAACAGGTAAGATCACTAAGCAATATTCACATGAATTTTACCCTTTTGATGGCGGAGATAGTAGGAGATGTTATTGCAATGAAAAAGGGGGTAAGACTATCTTAGAAAAGATTGATGCTCATTTAAAATAATAGCATGGTAAGTATTTACTCTATTTACAAGACCCCAATCTTAACCTTATCGGGTAACAAGGCTCAACTCATCTCCTTATACACAAGTATGGCGATTATGTGAAATCAATGACTTACATACAGGCTAAATATTCATCTTCATCTATAAGTGACTGTTTTCACTTGTATTAAAAATTAGAAGAATATTTTTGTTAAAAACTTATAACCTATTGATTTTAAATAACATCTAGCACTTGTGTATAAGAAGATGGGCTCAACTATACGGCAGTTGAAGAAATAGGTTATATTTTTAAGGATACTGACCCCTTTAACTGCTTTAACGTGATCAAATTTGACAACGCAGAAAATACGAATACCATTGCAGCAATATTCGTAAATACCGAGGTATAGTCTTGTCATGATTAACTACAAACATCTTCACTTATGTAGAGTCAGATAATTGTGTGCAAAAATAACCCACATGACTGGCTAGAATAAAAAGTGTGAACGTAATTATCTGAATATCTATAGTACCAAAAAACTATAATACCAAAAATCAAATGATTTAATTTACCCTATAGAGGATTTAAGAATGAAAAAAACAAACACCTTTTTGAAAAAACAGCTATTACTTATACTGATTTTTATAAGCTCTTTATTTCAGTTCAACTCTGCGCAAGCTCTAAGTGATGAACTTATCCAGCGTGAAGTCGAAACCAAAATAACAGAATCTAAAGATTTGCGTGACACCCAGATTAAGGTACAAGTAAAGGAGAAACTGATTGTTCTTAGTGGTGAAGTTCGTCTTTATGAACAAAAATTGGTGAGTGAACGAGTCGCTTGGAAAACTACTGATGTCTTTGAAGTGGAAAATGAAATTGAGGTTAAACCAAAGCATCCCGTAACCGATAAAACTATTAAGCTAAAAATTAAAGCCATTATTAATGAACATAAGCGTTTTCATAGTTCGAGCATGATTATTAACGTTGATCAAGGCAGAGTCTCTATCTATGGTAGCTTTCCCGAAATTAATGGTCCAACCTTCCTTAAGCACAAGATTGCCAAGCTTGAAGGTGTGGTGGATATTGATATTCATGCGAAGTTTTTTGCCTTTGTCCATTCAAGAAAACTAAGGATAAACCATGAAAGTCAATGACCCATTAATCAATAAACTACAAGTCATTATTCGCTGGTCAGTACGCATTTTGGCGATACTCATGGTTTTTGTGATTGTTATGGGTGTTGTCGATGTGGGATGGACGCTGTATCAAAAAGTGATGAGTGAGCCTATATACATCATCACTATTTCCGATATGCTGGCAACATTTGGGGCTTTTATGGCGGTGTTAATTGCCATTGAAATATTTATTAATATCACTGTCTACCTGCAAGATCATGTGATTCACGTCAAAATCGTTATGGCAACCGCCTTGATGGCGATTGCACGGAAAGTCATTATTCTTGACTTGAAAGAGGTTCAGCCAGAATACCTTTTGGGTATCGCCTCAGTGGTCTTTGCCATTAGTATTGGCTACTGGCTTGTTGTTTTGCTTGAACCCGATAAAGAATTAATTAGTCTACAAAAAAACGACTCCGAGGCTCCCCGAAAATAGCCCGCTCTACTTTCTACTTTCTCTGAGCGTAAAGACGTTGCATGCAACGCCTCTACGGCATGCTATAACCAGAAAAACACTCTATGATGTATAATAAAGAACCTCTTATCCAAAAACTGAATAGCATCATTCATTTAGTAGTGCGTGTGCTTGCCATTTTCATGGTGTTCGTGATCGTGATGGGCGTGATCGATGTGGGATGGACGTTGTACCAAAAAGTGATGAGTCAACCTACTTATATTCTGACCATTTCCGATATACTCGCAACGTTTGGGGCTTTTATGGCAGTGTTGATCGCCATAGAAATATTTATCAATATCATCGTCTATCTGCAGGACGATGTGATTCACGTTAAAATCGTCATGGCGACTGCACTCATGGCGATTGCGCGAAAAGTCATTATTCTTGATTTAAAGAAGACCGATGCAGAATACCTTGGGGGTATTGCCGCCGTGGTACTTTCCATCAGCATTGGTTACTGGTTAGTCGCTAGATTTCCCCGTTTTAACCTTAAAATGGGAATGGGAGAGCTTATACAGGCGCAAGCAGCTAGTCAAACTAAAGAGCTGCAATCGAGTACCACTAAAACAGAGACTATTAAACAAATTAACAAAGACATCAATCTTTTTTTTAGTCGGTTAAATAAACCATGGCGCTGGTATCATCTACATCAAGAAGAAGTGATAAAAATGCTGGAAACAGATGCGGACAAAGGACTAAACCACACTAAAATAGAAGAGCGCCAACAAAACTTTGGTGATAACTTGCTAACCCAGCGTAAAGGTCAAGGAGCATTGCTACGCTTCCTGTTGCAGTTCAATCAGATATTGGTCTACATTCTGCTAGTCGCGATGATGATCAAGTTATTTTTGGGGGACTGGCTCGATGCGGCTGTCATCTTTGGAGTCGTACTACTGAATTCGATCATTGGTTTTATACAGGAAGGCAAAGCCTTAAACGCACTACAAACTTTGTCTCGTACGCTAACGACTGAAAGCACTGTATTGCGCAATGGAGAAGAGCAGCGTATTGATGCGAAACAACTTGTACCTGGAGATATTGTATTGCTCGCTTCGGGCGATAAAATACCTGCGGATTTGCGCTTATTACGCAGTCGTCGTTTGCAAATTGATGAATCTGCGCTCACAGGCGAACCCTTGCCTGTGAAAAAATCGGTAAATGTCGTGGATTTTGACTCAATATTAGCTAATCGAAGCAATATGGGCTACTCGTCCACAGTCGTTAGCTATGGTATAGCGAGGGGTGTTGTCACGGCAACAGGTGATCATACGGAGATTGGTCGTATGATCGCCAGTGCCAAGAGACTGGCGACACCACTAGCTCGAAAAATTGCCCGTTTTAGCCATCTGTTGCTCTATGTCATTTTAGGGCTGGCTGTGCTGACCTTTCTCATCGGCTTATAATTAAAAAATTACAGTTTTTATGATCATTATATTTTATTTTTAATATAAGCTTAATCTAATAAAAAAATAGCAAAAACCCTGTTAAATTATTGTATTGGAACAAATGACTGATTCAATACAAAAACGCACAAGGAATTTGCCATAAAGAATGGATAGGAATAAGAGCTTACCAATTGACGGGAAAAATGTGCAAAAGCGAATTTCTATTTTTGAACCATGCCGATATTTCCTAAGGATAAAAATGAATTTGAGACTATAATTATTCTGAATTTTATTCACGATGTCACACAGGAAAATGCATTCAACACCCTGCATCTTCCTAAAAATACTAAAAACAAAGGATAAATAAAGCAATGGAGATGGATAAAAAGTTTCTTAAAACACTTAATAAAATAGATCAGTCCGGTGAAGTCTGTACATCAGGTGATCTAGACATGAGGATGCCTGGATTAAGTGTCAATAACTCAGATGAAATAGCGTTACCGCTGAATGAAACACAAGCACAGCAATTAATTAAACAGTGCCATCAAGCACCGTATGGAAAAGGCATTGAGACTGTTGTCGATACCAAAGTACGCAATGTGTGGGAGCTTGATCCAAAACAGTTTGAGTTAAACAATCCGCACTGGGAGAATTTTATTGAACAGTTAGTACAAACCGTACAACAAGAATTAGGACTAGAAAATCATCAGCTTAGCGCACATCTTTATAAGTTATTAGTCTATGAAAAAGGCAGCTTCTTTCTGCCCCATCGTGATGGTGAAAAGCTTGATAATATGGTCGCAACGATGGTGGTTGCTTTACCTTCCATCTACGAGGGCGGAGAGCTTCTTGTTTCTCATGCAGGGGAGCAACACGAAATCGTCTTTGAAGGGGCAAAATCCGGCTATTATTTAAGTTATGCCGCGTTTTATGCCGATTGCCAACATGAAATCAAACCGCTGAAAAGTGGCTATCGTTTATGTTTAACCTACAATCTGACGCTGGCAACATCAACCTCTCGTGGTAAAAAAGCCATAAGCGCCCCTTCTTCATACAGCGCGACGAATGAAATAAAGGCATTACTCGGTCTATGGCGTAAGAAAAAAGGCAATGACAAAAATGAAAAAATAGCGATTGTACTGGATCATCAGTACACCGAGAACAGTTTATCCATTGATGTCTTAAAAGGTGCTGATCGTGCCAAAGCGAATGTTTTGTTTGCCGCGACACAAGAGGATTATATCGCGCATTTAGCCCTGCTTACCTTCTGGCAATCTGGAACAACAGAAGGTGGTTATTACGATGATGATGATCATGAAATGGATGAGGTTATGGAGGAAAGCTTATCCGTTAATCATTGGTCAAATAGTCAGGGTGAAAAAGTACGATTTGGAGAAATAAGCATTGATGAAGCAGAGATTATTACTGAGGAAGAACTGTTAGCAAGAGAACCTGATAAAGAGGATTTTGAAGGGTATACAGGCAATGCAGGGATGACAGTTGATCACTGGTATCACCGTGCAGCCATTGTTATTTGGTCGCGTGAGGATCACTTCAAGATTCTTTGTGAAGCAGGTATGAATGCCGCTATTGCTGGCTTAAAGTTACTGGTTGATGAACTTGATACGCTGCAAGAGGATGAACGCACCAAGAAACATCAAGACTGTGTGACATTTGCTGAGATCATTATCAACCAATGGGAATCAACAGTAGACCGCCGATGGAGTGATGGGACAGGCAATGAAATGGATTTTGTTACGATTCTTCAACAGCTTGATGACCCTGTTTTGGTTCGTTTGTTTTTCACCCAGATGATGCGTCATGATGGTCATATCCAGCTTGATACCTCTTTTTGTCAGTTGCTAAAAAAGCAGGGTTGGAAAAACTTTGAAGTAGAATTGATGAAAATGATTAAAACCATGACCGTCAACACCGCAAATCGTAATGCAAAATTGCTGTTATTAATAGGGTCACAAAAGGATAAGAATGCGGAACGTATTGCACTGTGCAAACGTTTAGGTAGTCCTTTAGTGAAGGGCTTGCAAGCACTCGATAAAAAACCAATGGATTACTGGGAAGCGAAAGAGGTTGAACGATCAGACTTATTGCAATCGCTGATCAGCGCCATGCTCTTTATTGAGAGGGAGAAGCCTCTAGCCACTCTGATTGATCATATACTCAAAGACGCAGATGGCGACGAAAAGAAGTATGCATTCGTTGAAACACAGCTTACGGCTCTTTACGCTCTTGAATCTCAGCTTATAAAAACGCCTAGCGCTGCTATTACTCACTGGCTTGCTGAGTGTCGTCAAAAACTGGAAAAGCGCATAACTAAAAAACCTAAAGCACCAACGGATTATCACCGTAACTCAACACTTTCTTGCGATTGTGCTGATTGTTTAATGTTAAGTGCTTTCCTCGATAATCCTACCCAAGAACAAGGACGTTTTCCGCTGGCTAAAAAACGCCGTCAGCATTTACACAATGTCATTAATTCTAATCAATGCGATTGCACCCATGTTACAGAACGTAGAGGCAGTCCTTTTATCTTAGTGTGTACAAAAACAACCGATTCTTACACCGCCGTAAAGGAAATCTATGAGCGTGACTTAACGCATTTATCACGCATTATTGAGATACAGCAAAAACGGGACGTTTAATGTGATTTTTTACTATATATACTAAGGAAAATGCATGAAAGGCTTTTTTAATTTAAGGTTTTGACCTGAAAAATATTTTTATTATTTCGTTTTTGGGTGGTATTGGGTTGCTTACGTCCTTTCCGTGCGGTTGCTTCGTGCAAGGAGGGAGCATTTGTGTAATTGGATACAGTTAGCTTGACCAGTATTCGATTGAGTGATGTGCATTGTAGGATTGGCTATTTATTACGCCAATGCCATCAATTGCTAGCAATGAAAGCAGGTGCTATCATAATACAATGGACAATAAGGAAACAAAGATGGCAAATTTAAGTGTAAGAAAACTAGATAATACAATTGTCGATAAATTACGCCTTCGTGCGGCACAAAATGGCATTTCAATGGAAGAAGAAGTGCGTCGTATTATCACACAGGCGGTTTCTGCTCCAACACGTTTAGGTGATATTGCTATGGACTATTTTGGCGAAAACAATGGCATTGATTTAGATTTACCTGAACACACATCCCATACTCCGATTGATTTTTCATGATTATCCTTGATACGAACATTCTCTCAGAGATGATGCGTCCCCAGCCCAATCAGCAGGTCATTCAGTGGCTCAATCAACAGCCCAGTACGGAATTATTTATTAGTAGTATTAGTATTGCTGAAATTGAATATGGGCTTTATATCATGCCACAAGGCAAACGCAAACAGCAATTACAGGTACGCTTCAACCAATTTATTGAACGAGCCTTTCAATATCGTGTCGTCAATTTCGACGACAAAGCAGCAAAAATCTATGGCAAAGTAATGGGTGAAGGCAGACGCAATGGTCATCCGATGAGCGTTCCTGACGGACAAATAGCCGCGATGGCTTTAAGTCATCAAGCCATGATTGCAACACGCAATACCAAGGATTTTGATACGTGTGGGGCGGTATTAATCAATCCCTTTATTGATTAATAGTATGCACTCATGTTGTCACCTAAGAGTAGTAGCTCGTCCTTTGTGCGAGGAGTCCCTCGCTGAAGCAATTCTCCTCAGCAAGCAATGCACGGAGAAGGACATCACAAAATCGCCCCGCCGATGTTGATTATTTCGTAGTCTTCAACCCGACAGGACTCCATAAACCAATCTAAAACTTTCAGAGGATTGATTATGTATACAATAGTGTATATTAATATAAGTGCGCTTGTATTTACCTCCCGCAAATTTTATTCTTTACTTAAACATCGCTGTCATTCGTTGCTTCGCTCCTTTATCGCTTTAAAAAACCGTCGTTTACACCGCGTTTTACGTGCTTTTGTGTACCGTTTTCGGCTGCGTATCAATCATGCGATATGGCAAAACCGCCTGTTTATAAAGCATTATTGCGGGATGGCTTATGAACGCCGCTGATCTTCGTCTGCCGCCGCATTTAGAGGTCTTAAAAAGCCTTGCGAATACTGAAGGCAAGGCATTGCTGGGTGTGGCATCGGGCTTAAAGCAACATTGCTGCCGTTACACCGATTGGGCAACAGGGCGCATTGGCGCACAATCAGCACTGAGTTATGCAGGCATTGCACGGGCTTTAACGGAAGATATTCCGCGTAAACCCAATCGAAGCCTACGTCAACTGGACACGCCGCTGTGTGCGCAATAGTATCGAACGACTGATTAAAGCGGGATTGTTGCTGCGGCAATCTTCATCAGCACGCTCAAGCAAACGAGCCAACACCGATAAAAACCGTCTGTTGCTGGAACGTGTTTTTTGGGGTGAACTCGTGCGTCTGGAATTATTTTGAAAAACCCGGTTGTAGGTTCGGTTGTTACTGTCGAAACATTAGACTCTTGGATTGTTGCAAAGG
>CAYNGN010000090.1:0-217 GCA_964396615.1 uncultured Thiothrix sp.
AGGGAGCAGATTACGGCTATTTATTTAGGAAGTTGATCCTATTATTACAAACTGTATAACCGCTAGAATCTAACTAATGTGTAGCAATCCAATGGCCTGTTGAGAAATTGCTTGAAAAGCATCGCTAGGTGAATAACGTTTATCTAAAATACTATCAATCGTATCTTGAGGTAAACATTCTGAAAACTTAAGTTCTTGAATAAAATCATCTTCAAAT
>CAYNGN010000090.1:233-565 GCA_964396615.1 uncultured Thiothrix sp.
TGTGGCTCCTTTATGGAATGTGTCAACATCTCTTTATCAATGACTTTAGTAAAGCTGATTCCCAAATTATCTGTTGAAATCTTATCAGATTCACTTGCCAGCATTTCTGCCATCGCAGAATTGAATAACTTTCCAGCGAATGTCCACCAAACAGCATTACCATCTAAATCAAAAAGCAATGTTGTTTTACCTACTTCAACCCATCCAAATTCATCACATACAGTCGTAAATAATTCATTAGCACGTGTAGAAAGGGAGACAGGAGCTTCACCTGAACTAAGGATTTGAGCGATAGATTGACACAAAACAAAATGCATAGGTTGTCCCGTACT
>CAYNGN010000090.1:610-7956 GCA_964396615.1 uncultured Thiothrix sp.
ACAAAGGCTTTTTTATGAGACCAATCAATATACTTAGTTAACCAACAACGACCCCCCAAGGTAAGTATTGAAGAACGTTCATCTTTAGTCATGAATGTCATTTGATGAACCTCTCCAAGCTCATGTTTTCCATGAAATACTTTTACTAACGGAGGGCTGGTGAACACGGAAAATAGTTCCATAAAGTTCTTTTGACCAAAAGCCCTTTCACCACTTTGACCAATACTTAATATTCCAGAATCAGAAAACAAAATACCTGTATCGATCATAAACTGAACTATGCTTTGTAGCACATTAGGATTTAATTCAGCAAAACCAGGCATTTTCCCAACCCACAGCTCCCAGTCATTAGCAATAATTCCCGACTCTTGTAAACAAAGAGCCATTACTTGCTGTGCGAAGATATGTAATGGCAAAGCTGGAGGGACAATAGACTCAACAAAACCATCTTGCCATAGTTTCAATAAGGCTAATGCACGTAGAAAAGCATCTTCCCTAGTTATTAGAAATAAGCAATTTCGAGAGCTTCCTGCTCGTCTTCCTGTGCGTCCAATACGTTGTAGAAAGGAAGAAACCGTAAACGGTGCATCAATCTGAATAACTCGATCCAAATCACCAACATCAATACCCAGTTCCAATGTGCTTGTCGCAACAATAACGCAATCATTACCTTGCGAAAAAGCTTCTTCAGCAGCACTACGCTCTTCCAAGCTTAAACAGCTATGTGAAACAAAAGTACTGACCTCAAGCCCTCGTAGCTCCATTGTCAGCTCTTCAACACGGGATCTGCTATCACAAAAAACTAATCTTTTTTCACCACGATGCATTCGGGATATAACGACAGCAGCATTTCTGAGAGAACCGACCCAATCTACCTGAACATCAGCATCTGCATTATTTTCTACTGGAGGATTGAGAACACTACGTTTTGATGTACAGGAGCTAGCTAGCCAATCACAGAGATAGTCAGGGTTTCCAACGGTTGCAGAAAGACCTAATCGTTGTATTTCTCTACCTGCAACCCGATTTAATCGTTCCAAAACTGATAACAAATGCCAGCCACGATCATCACCCGCAAAAGCATGTATTTCATCAATAATGATGGATTGTAAATTAGCGAAAAGAAAGTAATGATCAATGCGTGTTGAGACGAGCATCACCTCAAGAGATTCAGGTGTAACCAGTAGAATATCTGGTGGCTCAGCCAATATTTTAGCTTTTCGAGAAGCACTAATATCACCATGCCAGACATCAACACTCCTTCCCAATAAATGCCCGTAATACCTTAGTCGTTCATCAAGATTATTCAGTAATGCCTTGATAGGGCAAATATACACAACACTTAAACCACTCCAGTTTTCACTTAGCATTCGGGACAAAACGGGGAAGATAGCGGCTTCAGTTTTACCTCCTGCTGTTGGTGCTAACAAAATAGCATGTTCATTATTTAAAACAGGTTCTATAGTGGCTTCTTGGAGAGGTCTAAGTGAAGACCAACCTAAGCTATTAACAATATGGTGCTGAATGGCTGGATGTAGCTTATCGAAGCCACTCATAAATCTAGCTCAATATCATCAATATGGTTAGCTGATCTGAGAGCACGCTCTGCATCAGATAATTCATTGTCACTAATCGTTAAGGAATAATGTTCAAGAGGATTAAAATCAGCAAACTGATCAATACGGTCTAATACATCACCCACAAGTTTTTTTAAATAAATGCGTGGTGCAATTCCTATTTTCCCGCCAAGATTTCCTGTAACAGCTTGAGCTAATAATGCCACATAACAGTCATCAGCAATTTTCAAAACTCTATCAGGATGACTGCTGACATCAACATATAAATCGCGAACTTTTCTACCCACTTCTTCGAGAGATGAAAGATCAAAACCTCTAAGACGAATTTGTACAGCTCTGGGATTATCAAAGCGAATATCAGTAGAAAAATCTACAGCCAGACGTTGAGCCAGAGGCGCAAGTCTTTGTACTCCCATTGGCCCATCAAAGAATGCTGGAGTCCCTGTAATGACCAAATAAAGCCCTGGAAAACGGCCACTATCAACTTCATCCATTAGCTGCCGTAGGGCATTTAAGCTCTTATCCCTAACATCACTGCGCATACGCTGTAATGTTTCTACTTCATCTAACACCACTAATAAACCAGGATGACCTGAATCTTTAAGGATAGTTAATACGCCTTGTAGAAAACTTAAAGCACCAAAATGATCTATATCTCCCTTAATCTTTGCATATCGCTTAATTGATGCAGAAATATTCGGTTGCCCAGCCATCCAAGCCAATAAACCATCAGCAATTTCATCCTGATCTTCAAGCAAAGCCCTGCGGTAAGCACGCAAGGTTAATGCAAATGCTGGAGCAGATCGCATGACATCACCTAAGCGGTTTTCCATAAGCAGATCAGTTGCAGCAACTAAAGCTTCAGTATTATCGGGATCAATCTCTTGCTGAGATAAAACATCTTCTTCAAGTGCAAAAAACCAAGACTCAATAATATTGTGAAATGCACCTGAAGGAGAATCAGAAGTAGTTAATCGCTCCATCAAGCGTCGATAAACGGTTTCCAAACGATGCAAAGGTGTTTCTGTCTCCGAAATTTGCACCTCAGAGCAAGCAAAACCTAAAAGATGTGCTTTCCCCCTAAGCCAACGAGATGTAAAGGTCTTGCCACTACCATACTCCCCTCGAATTGCCTTAAAACCTGCACCACCTCTGGCGACCTTATTGAGTTCTTCATCAAAAACAGCTTCAAAACTATCTAAACCAACAGCGAGTGCATCTAAGCCATACTGAGGTACCGTTCCACGACGTAGCGCATCAATAATATCCTCACGACGTTGTAGACTTATACTCATAGTTCAAATTGCTTTTTTAATGATTCAATATTCAATTTAACAGTATCAGATTGGCGGTCGACTGATAACACAGGGTAGCCATCAATATTTAAGAGTTTCTGTGCTCCTGCCAAAAAACCTCGTATTCGCATTCTAGGTATCCTCAACTCTTGAATAATCATGGCAGTCATAACATGGCCATTATTATTATCCAGTAAGCTTAATAATTCTAACAACGACTCATCCTTAATAGCACGTCCTGCACGGGTCTTAACTTGCTGGTAAACAGGTGATGTTAAAAAACCAGATAACCAGTCAGAGAAAACCGTATCTTCCTCGTTTACACTATCAAATAAATCAAGCGTTACCCCTAGAGTATTCAGACTATCTTGAGTAACTTTTTTAGAGGTAGCAACAGAATTAGAACGAGTATCAAAGGATTGTAAGGTATCATGATTCACCTGCCACCAATCAGGTATATAACGAGATACCTCTTGCCAATTTTCAGGGATAACAGCATCACTTTCACCCATAAAAATACCTAGAGGAATAATAACCTCCTGTAGGCTGGCACCACCGTGATAACCCATTTTAGAAGCAGCATAACGAATTTTCTCTGACCAGGGTAAAACTACCTGTTTAGACTGTGTTAAAACTCGTTTCCCATTGACAGCAACTTCCCCTTTATTAACTGAATTGATATCCAGCTTATACCGCTCACCCTCATCCCCTGGTTTTTTAGCTTGCATATCATGATTTAAAACATGACCATGATCGCTGGTAACAATAACAACACGTTCAGCTTCTCTTGCAGCCTCAAGGACTTGCTGCAATATAGAAACTGAATCCATATCCCAATTAACAGAAAGCTGTGCATTACTAGAGAGTTGATCATCAACAACGTTGATAACCGTTGCCACGATCCGATGCTGAGCACCCGCAATAACTGCCCGAACATTACTGGTCAAACCACCACTAGCGGTATGTTGTAAATCATTCTTGTGAAAAAGCTTGGGAGGGAATTTAGGAGATGACACCTGCTTTAAAGACACATGAGCCTGAAATGCTTTCTTTTCATCAGCAGCAACACCCTCACAAATCCTTCCTGACAATAAAGAGCAGCGACTAGCCTTAGTAATAGTCGGTAAGGTTGCTATAAGACAAGCTGGTTTTTGATTTATTTCCTGAATTTCAACCCAGTCATTGTTAATTAAATCCTTTGTCCATTCTCGATAAACAGCCTGGCTCATTCCATCTAACACCAACAATAAAACACATTTCTGTTTGGCCAAGGGAGTGACAAGTTTTACCAGAGCATCTTCTACAGCAAGAATGCCATCGTTTAAGTGACAACCTTGTGCAATGTCAGGTAAGTGATCTGCAAATTGTTGATTTAGTATTTCCCTTTGTTTACTAACTTTTTTAGATAGCTTTTCATAATCAACACTTAAACATTCATGCACATCACCTGACCAAATTTTACTCCGCGCCCAATCAACAAAGCTACCATGCTCAATATAATCAGTAATTAAAGTATTCAGCTCTTTATCCGATACCTTATGATTTTGTAGCCATTCATACAAACGTATAGCCATTTCAGCACGATCAACCTGTTCACCAGCCATCTTGTGATTAATAAGTGATTGTAGTGCTACCTTGGCTCTGGATAACGATTTAGCAGCAACAACAGGTTTTAATGCTTCAGATAATACATCCAGACGTAAGTTGTAACTTGCAGGTAATAAATGGGAATAGATCGTAGCTGGCATTAAATCAAGACTTGCCAAAACCTGTTCAGCATACGAGAAACAGGCATTTAAAACCTTATTATTCGTATCTTGTAAGGTCTTCTCTACATAGGAAACAGCATGTTCTGCCAATAATACAAGTGCAGACTCAGGTATAGACTCTCCATCCAAAAACCGCTCACTAAAGCGAATACGAGCTTGTAATACCATCTGTTCGGTCACAACATCATAAGATATAACCTCTTTATGGTACATCACAGAACAGACCAGACCGACAGCAAGTAAATGACTAGCATGTCCTTGGTTCAAAAGCAGGCTTAATAAACCAGCACATTCTGGCAAACCAGGTTTAAGCCAATCAACCAGATGATGACGAACATCATCAGACAATTCATCAATAATACGATTGTCATCCAAGGCCATAGACCATTTATAAAGAGAATGTAAATCTACCGTTTCCTCTTCATAGTGGAGTAGACCTATTGCCAATGCCTTCCAAGCATTTTCCTGATCTATCACGACACCAAAACTGATTTTATCTTGATAGTGTTCATAACGACTTACCAGACTTTCAGCAATCCATTTATAATCTGGCTTGGTTAACCGAGGATCGATCATTTCAACACGCAATAATTCTTTTAAGGTACGCCAGGGGCTGATTTGCTGCGGTTCTTGTTTCCACAAACGAGCTAAAATATCATTAGCCAATTTTGCACCATCAAAAGGCGATAATAATACTAATCGTTCCGAACCATTATGCTCAATTAATTGCTCACGCATTGCTAATTGAGAAGAGCAATAAACCACCTTGAATGTCTGCCCATCAAGCTCATAAGATTCAATATTATTTTCTAATGCCTCACTCCAGAGCAAAGCTATGCAATCCGCTTTGTTATCCTTATTGAGAATGGCTCTTAGCTGTGTTTTAACAGAACTTGGTACAGTCATTTAATGCCTATCCTCTTTATACAGACGATAACTAATATCAAGTTGTGCATCACCATCTAAAGAAGCTTCAAGTTTTTGTAATATTTGCCTCGCCATACTTGCGTTTAAGGCTGATTTGTTTCCTTCCAGAACAACAATAGTCTTAACTGAAGAGGGTGTAGTAGATGAAGCACCTGTTGCAGCAGAGCCATTCGTATTAATAGCAGCTTTACGGGTAAGAATGGCAGTTGCATCTTGCTGAGATTTTTTTAATGCTATAGCCAAAGGCGTAACCAACTCATCCTCCGTTAAAGCACTGCCAACATTCTGTTTAATGATTGCTGCCTCATCAGGCTCACTCAACCAAACACTTTCTAATAATTGCCAGTTATTATCAGTAATCGACTGGCTAACTCGTTCGGCTGTTGTAATACTTTTTGCTAGTGCTGGTAGACTTGTTGCTTCTTTTATTCCAGCAAGAGATTCAACCAGCTCAGCACCTTGTTTTGCCTGCAATACTTCCAAAAGTGAAACCGCAAGCTTTGCATTATTTAAACGGTTACAACCTAGTTTTATTTGTAAGCTGTTTAATTGTTCTTGTATTGCCTGCGCCAGATCGCGGCATGGCTCTATATACAGGTTAACAGACTCTATTACTTGCTTTTCTAATTCATTTTGGTTATTTGCAGTACGTAAATTACTAACACTAATACCGAATAACACTCCTGCATTATCCAGGCCTTGCTTCCAGATGGGAGCATCAGCCAGATTCTGTTTAATAAGCACTAGTTCATCACGAATATCCTTTAGTGTAATATCGTTATAGGAGCCTCCATGAAGATTAAAAGCGTATTGACCTTGTTCAGCAAACACCATAATCAATAAATTTTGCACAGACTCTGTTAACCCTTTAGGTTCTGGCTTGTCAATAGCTTGCCTGAGTCGTTTAACAGTGATCTCACCCGACTCACCATCTTGAGCCAGTGCGCGGTTCAGCTGCTGTACCACATCAAGTTTAAAAATAAAGTGTCGCTCGTGCATTTCTCCCAAATTCAAAGGCTGTGCTATCTGCCGCATAAGAGAGCGTAACGGACTATCCACATCAATGCGTCCATTGGGATCATGGATAGCACGGCGTATTTCACCCAGAACTTTGCCAAGATCAATCAGTTTTATTTCATATTCAAAATCAGGATGAGCAGGGAACTGTGAAGACAGTGCCTGACCTAGTAATTGGTCAAATGCTTTTCTTAACGTTGTGCCATGAGGTAAGCGGGGGGAAAACGAAGGCTCAAGAGAAATTATCTGTGAATCAAGTTTAGTACTATCATCCAAGGAGTTTTCCAAAGGCTCACTAGCCCCATAAGCACCCATCAGGCAGTCCTTAATACGTTGGCGTAATTGGCTGCGCTGATTATCCAGCAAAGTACGTGCTTGAGTACGATCTACTGGACTTAAATGTTTGCTATGTGAAAGGAATCGATCATCATTTTTTAGAATATATTCCAGTTTTGCCAACTTCCCCAAGTCTTTTTGTGCTTCTTGACTAAAGAAGTAAGGGAGCCAGCAAAAAGTTCTGGATTGCCCCCCTTGGTTCTCGTACTGCTGAATACGAGCTTTATCATCAGCAGGGGTATGAGTGCCTTTATCAAAAGGAAAGTCAACGACCACTTTCCAGTCATCACCACGTGCCTCAAAGGTCGTAAAATCATCAATTTCACGAATGTTCTGAAATAACACTTCAACACTGCGCCTTGTTCCCTTCCACACGATTTCATGTTGTAAGAACAGATCATTTTTATCATGAATACCAAACTCGT
>CAYNGN010000091.1:0-3356 GCA_964396615.1 uncultured Thiothrix sp.
CCAAGCACGTCTACCTGCCTCGGTAATGAAGTTGGTGACAACGTATTCAGCGCTAGGTATCTTGGGACCTAACTATCGTTGGAAAACTGAAATATACATGCAAGGTACACTTAATGCTGGCACATTAAATGGCAGTTTGATTGTTAAAGGGTATGGTGCTCCTGATTTTAAAACGGCCGATTTACGTACGCTATTAAGAGGGTTGCGAAATAAAGGCATCCGTAATGTTAATGGCAACTTGATTTTTGATAATAGCTATTTTCAACCCTCTCATGTTCGTGCAGGTGCATTTGATGGTAAGCCTTATGCAGCTTACAATGCTCAACCTGATGCATTGATGATGAATGGTCGTGTTAGTGAGTTTGTTGTACAAAATACAGGTGGTAAAGCAAGGGTTTACTCACCATCACCTGCAGCTAATATAAAAATTGTTAATAATATTAAATCTGTTCGTAGTCGTTGTCGTGGACGTGAGCGTAACCCAAGAAAATCTATTTCATCTGGCGCTCATGGCTATACCATAACGTTTAGTGGCACATTTTCCACACGTTGTAGCAAAAGAGTGTATAAGCATGCACTTACTGATCCATCCAGCATGATGTTTGCTACTATTCAACGTTATTGGCAGCAAGATGTAGGAGGGCAGCTTAAGGCTCGTTTTGTACGTGCTGCCAAACCTGTTAATGCGCGTTTATTAGTAACGTATCATTCGGCACCTTTGCATCAAATCATTCGAGAAGTAAATAAAGACAGTGATAATTTAATGGCGCGGCAAATTTTATTGACCATGGGCGCGCATCGACTTGGTGCGCCTTCAACAACGCGAAAAGGTGAACATGCTGTTAAGCAATGGTTACAGTCACGTGGTCTCAATTTTCCTGAATTGCGTATTGATAATGGTTCTGGCTTAAGTCGTTGGGCAAGCATTAGTTCACGTCATATTGGTGAGCTTTTATTGGATGCTTATAAGGGGCCACATCGCCAGTATATGTTGAATTCTTTGGCGGTTGCAGGTGTTGACGGCACGATGAGAAAACGCCTAAGAGGGACTGCTATAAGAGGTCGTGGGCACTTTAAAACAGGAACATTAAGAAATGCACGAGCTATTGCGGGGTATGTGAAAGGACGTGATGGTAAGATGTATATTGTGTCTATTCTGCATAATGATCCTTCTGCTAGAGGCCGCAGTCGCAAAGCTCATGATGAGCTAATTAAATGGGCGTACTGGGGAGGAAAGCCACCACAGCAGATATCAAGGCTTAAATAAAACTTAAAATCTCAGAGGCAAACATTCCAGTTTAGAGCCTTATATTATTCATAATGAAAAAGTATCTAAATGGAGTGTTTGTTTTTGCTACACTCTACAAATCTATGAAGAAGAATGCTCTTTTATAGGAACAAATGCGCAATAACAGGTGTCTGTTATTGCGCATTTGTTTTTTAAGGAATGTACGTGTTTCTAAATTCCCATACTTTGTTTTAATCCATTTAGAGTGAAAATAAAATGATATCGTTACGCAATAAAGCCTTTGTGCTGTTGGTAATCACCTGTCTTTTTTCTTTTTTATTGCCAATCACAAGTCATGCAGCTGTATGGAAAGATACCCAAACATGGAATGATGAATGGGAGGTAAGATATCAACAGTGGGTGCAAGCAGAGTGGACTGCTGATAAATTTATGGATGGGCGTAATCCTGATTATTTTTTAATTCCACATGATTGTGCTGATGCAGTATATCTCATGCGTTTACTATTTGCTTATGAGAATCAGCTGCCTTTTGTGATAAAAGATCCAGGTAATGTGCGAAGGACGATTAGTAATAAGTTCACGAAATGGGATAAAATTAAGGATGATAACAAGCGTTTAAGGCGCTTTATTCATTTTGTTAACCAAGCCGTAGGCACTAAGTCATTGCCTAATGATACGTACCCGATTCGTTTAGCTGATCTCAAACCAGGTGATATTTATGTTACGCCAGGTACGCACTCCTATCAAATACGTAATATTACAGAAACGGGGGTTCCTGTTATTATGAGTTCTACCACGCCCTCTAGTCCTAAGTATTTTACTAAGCTAACTTCTTTTCCTTTTTTCATCCCCGAAAGTAAACGTAAGCATGATGGTTATCGACGTTTTATACAGCCACAGAATTTACGCAAGCCATTGAAGAATCAACCTGGTTATAGCGAAGAGCAGTTTGAAATAGCAGCAAAAACAAATTATAACTTTATTAGCTTTACTGACGTGATGGCAAAACAGCTAGGAAAGCGTCCAGAAACCCAAGAAGAGCGCAGTGAGCGCGTGATTGGTGCGTTATGTTCTTTTGCTCAGGAACGTACAGATGCGGTGACATCTGCTGTTTTTTATATAGAAAATATTCGCAGTCATACCAAGCGTCAGTGTATGGATGCGAAAGAATATGATTATTACTCAACCCCATCACGTGATAAACGTTTAAAACGTTTTTTTGAAGAAGTACGACGGGTTGCCATGTCACAAAGCAAGCAATCTAACCCGCATCAGTGGTCAGCATTGCGTGTAGCACGAGCGATTTTTGAAGTGCAACCAACACCACGAGATCTGCGAGATCTTAATCATTTTTGCCAGATTCCCATTGTTGAAGAGGGTAAAAAAACGATAGGGTTAAGAGAATTATGGAAAGGCTTAGCGAGTAACCGTGTTTCTTCAGATCCTAATGCACCACTTGAGGCGCGTTGGGGCTTAGTTGAGATGCCTTATAAAGCAACATGTAAAACTTTTTAGTGAAGTAATCACAAGTAACCACAAAGATTCTCTAGTTTTTGCATTCATAGACTTAGTGTAGAATCTTCCTCCATTATTTTATTGAATTAGGGAGTTACTTATGGCGGATGTTTCCAAGCAACAAATTGAAGCTTTACTAAAAGAAGTGCAAGACCGCTATCTGGATACAGATATTGTTACTTTGAATCAGGTTAAGTCAATTGATGTTAAAGGTTCAAATGTATTTGTGCGTATACAGCAAGGTTATCCAGCAGGAAGTTATAGAGATGAGTTAGCAGCAGAGGTTAAACAAAAACTCGAAACAGTTGATGGTATTGATAGTGCTGAAATTGTGGTTGAAACACGCGTTGCTGCACATGCCGTACAAAAAACGCTAAAACGTATCTCAGGCATTAAAAATATTATTGCTGTTGCATCAGGTAAAGGAGGAGTTGGAAAATCAACAACCTCTGTTAATATCGCATTGGCTCTAAAAGCAGATGGTGCAACAGTAGGGCTATTGGATGCTGATATTTATGGTCCAAGTCAGCCGCGTATGATGGGGATTTCAGGTCAACCAAAATCAGAAGATGGTAAGACATTAGAGCCAATG
>CAYNGN010000091.1:3366-7944 GCA_964396615.1 uncultured Thiothrix sp.
ACTATGGTATCAAAACCATGTCCATTGGTTTTTTGATTGAAGAAGATACACCCATGATTTGGCGGGGTCCGATGGTGACCCAAGCATTAGAGCAACTGCTCGGTGATACCAACTGGGGCGACTTAGATTACTTAGTGGTTGATCTTCCCCCAGGCACAGGTGATACTCAGTTAACGTTATCGCAAAAAATACCCGTTAGTGGTGCTGTTATTGTTACCACACCGCAAGATATAGCACTTTTAGATGCGCGTAAAGGTCTAAAAATGTTTGAAAAAGTCGAAATTCCTGTGCTTGGTGTCGTAGAAAATATGAGTATTCATATTTGTAGTGAATGTGGTCATAGCGAGCATATCTTTGGTCAGGGTGGTGGTGAACGTATGGCGAGTGAAGCCGATGTTGATTTCCTTGGTTCTTTGCCACTGGATATAAGTATTCGTGTGCAAACAGATGCGGGGAAGCCTTCTGTTGTTTTTGATCCTGAGAGTAAAATAACCGCTATGTATAAGGATATTTCGCGAGTAATGAGCGCGAAATTGGCTGTTAAATCAAAAGATTACAGTACGAAATTTCCGACGATCAAGATTGAGCAAGGTTAACCATTCCTACATTATCCTTACAAAAAAAGACTTCACTTCGTAGTTCGTATGACATATTACGGGTACGAAGGATGAAGTATTATCTCAGTTAGTTATGTCGCTATTCAGCATCATGTTAGGCGGAGCATTGGGTACTGCTATGCGTTATGTTGTTACTAATTGGGTTTATGCATGGCTAGGTAGAGACTTCCCTTATGGCACGTTGAGCGTCAATGTTATTGGCTCTTTTTTGATGGGGCTGTTGAGTATTTTTGTTATGCAAAAAAGTGCTATTGACCCTGCCATTAAGCTGGGTGTTATGGTAGGTTTTTTGGGGGCATTTACGACCTTTTCGACCTTTTCCCTTGATACGCTAAATTTACTGGAAAAAGACGCTATTATGCTGGCGATGGTTAATGTTTTTATCAGTGTGATGACGTGTCTTGTGGCTGTCTGGTTAGGGATGCTGCTTGGCAAACAAATTTAGTACTGCTACTGAAGAGCATAACAAACTCCTGTATACTGCACATCGCAGTAACCTTCACCATTTCTGCAATATTTCTTATTTTACACCCATTAAATTAACCGCTTAGGCAAAATAGCATGTTGGATATAAAACGCTTACGTTCTGATATAGAGACTGTTGCAATACAATTGAAACGTCGAGGATTTGATCTTGATACGGAACGTTTTAAGGAACTTGAGTCGCGCCGTAAGGTATTACAAATGCGTACCCAAGAGTTGCAAAACGAGCGTAATACCCGTTCAAAATCGATTGGTCAAGCGAAAGCAAAAGGCGAAGATATTCAACCTTTGTTAGCACAGGTTGCTGATTTAGGCGGTCAGTTAAAGGCTGCTGAAACAGCGCTATTAGCGTTACAGGTTGAAGTACAACTGTTGGTAATGGAGATACCTAATTTACTGAGTGATGATGTTCCAGAAGGTAGGAATGAAGAGGATAATGTTGAGATTCGCCGTTGGGGAGAACCGCAACATTTTACGTTTGAAGTGAAAGACCATGTTGATTTAGGTGAAAAAAACAAGGGCATGGACTTTGAAGCGGGCGTTAAACTAGCAGGTTCACGCTTCGTGGTGTTAAATGGTTCAATGGCAAGGCTGCATCGTGCATTGATTCAATTGATGCTTGATACCCATACGACTGAACATGGTTATCAGGAGGTTTATGTGCCTTATCTGGTAAATGCCGATAGTCTTAAGGGAACAGGGCAGTTACCTAAGTTTGAAGACGATTTGTTCAAACTACAAGGTGATCATGAGTACTATCTTATTCCTACTGCTGAAGTTCCAGTGACCAATTTGTTACGGGATGAAATTGTTGATGAAAAACGACTTCCTTTAAAATATACTGCACATACACCGTGTTTTCGTTCCGAAGCAGGTTCTTATGGTAGAGATACCCGTGGTTTGATTCGTCAACACCAGTTTGAAAAAGTAGAGATTTTGCAAATGGTAAAGGCAGAAGATTCATGGCAAGCACTGGATGAAATTACAACGCAGGCAGAAGCTATTTTACAAAAACTAGAATTGCCTTATCGTGTTGTTACTTTATGTGCAGGTGATACAGGATTTTCTTCAGCCAAGACAAATGACATTGAGGTTTGGTTACCAGGACAACAAAAATATCGTGAAATTTCTTCGTGTTCAAATTTTCAAGACTTTCAGGCGCGTCGAATGAAGGCACGTTATCGTAATGCCGAAACAGGCAAAACAGAACTGTTACATACACTCAATGGTTCGGGATTAGCCGTTGGACGGACATTGGTTGCCGTTGTTGAAAACTATCAGCAAAAAGATGGCAGTGTTCGTATACCTGAGGTACTAAAGCCTTATATGGGGAATAAAGATACGTTGTCTTAGCTTGTGGATGACAATACAATTTTTTGTAGGAACGGGATTATCACGTTCTTAACGAACGTTATTAGGGTAGATTTTTCGGTGTTTCCTTAATATAAAGGTCATGTTTGCTATACGGTATCTCAATATTTTCCTCTAGAAAACGTTTATAAATCTGTGTATTCAAACTATCTTGAGCGCGACCGCGTAATTCAGGATCTTCAATCCAACCCAGTAACTCAAAATCGAGACTTGATGCGCCAAAGACTCTAAAGCGTACGCGTGGTGGGGGTGATTCACAAATTAGTTCGTCCTGTTGAGCAATGGTCACTAAGATTTCTCTCACTTTGTCAATATCAGAGCCATAAGCAACCCCTATTTTAATGCGTAAGCGGAATTTAGTATGCGGGCCACCACTTTGATTGATAATCTTACTATTACCCACCAATGAGTTCGGTACAGTTACTTCTACATCATCACGTGTTAGAAAGCGAGTACTGCGAATACCAATATGCGTTACTTTGCCTCTACCCGTATCCAATACAACATAATCACCTATTTTATACGGCGCATCTGCCAAAATAAAAACGCCTGAGAAAAGGTTTGCTAACGTATCTTTAGCAGCAAAACCAACAGCAATACCAATAATACCTGCTGAGGCAAGCCACGCGGTCATATCAATGCCCCAAATAAGGAAAGCGACATAAATACCTACCGCTATAATGAGAACTTTCATTAAATTATCAAATAAAGGCAATGTTTGTGGTTGAATAAACCGTCCTTTTTTACTGAGCCAAGCCAATTGTTTTAGCACTATTTTTGAAAAACGAATAAAGGCAACTACCCAAATCAGTACGCCCAATGATTTAAAGCTGTAGATGGATATATCGGTTATTTTATCAGACAGTGGCGCAACTTTAACAGCCGTTGAAAAGCCTGTAATAACAAACGAGTAGTAAATAGGTGTGCGGGCAATATCAAGTAACTTATCATCAATATAGGTTTTTGTACTACTAGTGAGTTTCTTTAATATCTTAAAAAGAACCCATGTGATAGCAGAGGCGGCAATAAATGTAGCGAAAAAAATAACCGCAGCATAAAGCCAAGGGTGTCCTGCAAGGTAAGTGATTATTGGGCGTAAAATAGCATATTCTTTTGCAGACTCGATAAGGGTGATAAATGTATCCACTAACTAATGCCTTTATGTAAGGGTTATGATGAAAAAGCGTTCTTAGTGAATCATAGGCATTTCATGGCTCTTTGACAAACAACTCTTGTATTTTTTGCTGTTTTATCTACTTGATTATTACCTATGTTACGCCTGTTGTATGCTTAGCCCATAAATTATAAAAAAAGGGATGTTAGACAATGGCGGAAGAATTATTTGAATTGCATATTGATAAGGTTAGTACTGATATTGATACACATACCGTAGCGAATAAATTATCTTCAGTATTGCAGGTTGAGGCATATCAATTAGAAAAAAAACTGGTTAAAGTCAAATTACTACAGGGACGTTCAGAAGTTATAAGAGCGGGTTTAACAAAGGATCAAGCAGGACGCTTACAGATATTGTTGAAAAATATTGGTTTGCTAACAACCGTAAAAGCAGAATGGGGATTAGTTCCTCTTGAAAAAACAGTGACCAAGGATGAATTTAAGTGTCCAGCGTGTGGTCAGCAACAAGAAACCGAAGAGGGTAAAATAAGAATATGTAGTGCATGTGGTATTGTGAAAGATAAATACGAACTCGCACAAAAACGTAAGCAGTTAGAAAGAGATAATTTACGCCAACAAAAACTCATTGATCGTGGTTCAGGAGAAAAAAATTTTACCTCAATAGAACAGCGTAATGAGGTATTTTTAAAGAAAAAACGCGATAAACTTAGGCTCTCTGGTTTTTCCCGTGGGAACGATTATATTTAAAAACAACAACATACATTAAATTGTCGAAAAAAATCGTTGATATCTTTTTTGTCTTTTTAAGGCTAAGTGATTGATTATGTAATAGCATCATATTTCAAAGTAAAATATCAATGAGTTACAAGGTAAAGACTTAAAAAGATACAGCGATTTTCAAAAAGCTATTATTGGTAAAGTGTTGTATTTTATTGCTTTACTTCCCACGAGAAAAACCAGAGAGCCTAAA